>JAHJJF010000011.1 GCA_018823135.1 Pseudomonadota bacterium | reverse complement strand
ACTTTTTCTTCGGTAATCAGTTTCCTGTACAGTTCCTTGGCGGTTTGGGGATTGCTCTGGTCATCAAGCATTATCAGGTTGATTTTTCTTCCCAGCAGGCCGTTTTCACTGTTGGTCTTGTCGGCCCAGAGGGACAGGCCTTTGCGGATCATATCCGACTCTTGGGCAAATTTCCCTGTAAGGCCAAGGGTTATTCCGATTTTCACCGGTTGGGCCGCATAAGAACCGGGGGCTATGTTCAGAAATAACAACACGGGCAAGAAGATGAAGCGCAGGCGCATAATATTTCCCGGATTATCGAGCCTTTCATCCTGGATTAGATGGGAGGTTTGCTGAATGAATATATAAATATTGCAATGAACAGGTTGGTTTTGTCAAGGATTGTCTTCTTTGACAATAAACCAAGGAGCCTGGCCTTAAATGCTAGTAAGCGCAACTCCTGCAGCACAAAAGCATCAGGCTGATATGTTTGTTCAGGATATGGCGTGTAAAAAAGAAAAAGGCCGTCTCCTTTTCAGAAAACGGCCTTTATGATATCTGGCTCCCCCGGCCGGACTCGAACCAGCGACAAGGTGGTTAACAGCCACCTGCTCTACCAACTGAGCTACGGAGGAACACAAGGTTGGTATTAACAAATTATATTTTCCAGATACCGGCAAGGAAAATATTGTTGTGCAAGCATGCCAATTTAACTCTCTCCCGCAGGAGCAGTCAATTAGAAAGCGCTTTTATAGTATAAAACAAAGACTTCGTCAATGGTTTAACAAGGTAATTTATCGTTTTTCATAGGACATTCACATGCTTTTTCTAGAAACCGTGAGCGAAGAATTGACCTGTGATGCCAGGAAAATACCGTTTGGCCTTGTTTTTCCAGTCAGAATGGGCGGTGACAGCCAAGTTTTCTTGGGTGCACCCGAACTGGTGGGATGCAAACTCCAGGTCTGAATGCGGCAGTATTTCATTGTGTTTCCATCAATTAATGAATGTTTGGACTCGAGGGGTTCATGACTAATAATCCTGCGGGATAAAAATGAATTCAGTCAATTTTTCTGTGACAGAGTCAGCTTTTTTCTTGACGGAAACAGGTTGTGGTGCTATGGATATGCCTTCAAAAAAATCCCTTTATGTCGGGGCGTAGCGCAGCCTGGTTAGCGCGCCTGCCTTGGGAGCAGGAGGTCGCAGGTTCGAATCCTGCCGCCCCGACCATTTCACTATAATCCATGCCTGCCGTGGTATCCTTTTCTTTATAAGGGAGCGGTTAATTTTTATACAAGGCTGACGGCTCTTTTCCCCCCAGTATTAAAATCTCTCGCAAAATAATCCTGATTAGTTTGTGTCTGTCCATAAACGAGGATTTTTCTTGAAGTTCAAGGACCGCGAAAAAAATAAGCGCAGACATATAGCTGATATTTCGAGCATTATTTTTTGAGCACGACGCAGAAATTCTGGCAAAAGACCTTTTATGGACAGGCACCAGTTGGCTTATTTCATGAAATTGTGAATCCCCATGGGGGATAACTGCGACGCCCAGCTACTGAGAATAGCTCCCCGTGAGCAATATTTCTGGCTCGGGGTCCCTGAACAAACGCTGTTTTGGGCATTGTCCTTCCGGATTTTAACGGATACGCCTAGCGGATAAAAGAAAAACCGATGCGCAATGCTTCGGTGCGGTCCTGGTAATTGAGGAGGTTTTCGGCAAGCGAATTCACATATTGGATATGGAGATAAATACTCAGATTATCAGAAAGAATGCGGTGCAGGGGATAGGTAAGATCCAGCTGGACAGATCCTCCTTCCTTTGCCCATTTGAATTTTGATCCCACCACAAAACCGTCTGCCAGGCCAACCCTTGCTTCCAGTTCAAAATAGCCACGATAATCCGCCAGATACGGGTTTCCTGTTTTACTATTATCAAAGTATAGCCAAACCTTGGGTGCCAGTCCCAGACCCAATAATGATTCTTTATTATAGAAGATGAAAATGGGCTTCAGGTATAATACGTTTGTACTGCGGGAGAATTCCTCGCTTTGACCGTTTGACTCATGCTGAACTCCGGACTGGATAAAAAACCCCTGAAGCCAGGGAGGTCTTGAGTGTATGTTTGTGGTTGTATGGAAAAATTCAGGTTTGTAGCTGGTATCTTTAAAGGGCAGTGATTCCTCTTTCAGATTCCAGAAAGAGGTCTGGGTATATCCAAAATGCAGGCCTCCGGTCCATGGATAGCTTTTTGCCAGCGAAGCATCACTGTTGAGAAAACGATATTTAAAACTGTATTGAAACTTGCTTTTTTCCGGGTCTGTGCCCACAAGAAAATAGATTGGTTCATATGCAGAGATTTGAGGCATATACGGTTGATAAAGGGAGAAGAAAGAATAAAGCGTTTGGTGTTCGGTTGAGGGGGCATGAAGTTTTTGGTTTATTGAACTCCCTGAGGGTGAAGTACTGTCTTTCAGTATAGGATTTGAATTTTCTGCTAAAGCCACGGCCGGAAACAAGATGAATAAAATGATCGTAATAGCCTTCATGAATTGTTTTTTCGCGGTAGAATTCAGTCTTGTGAGGGATTTCGGACAAGGGCATCGTAGTCTTTAAGGTAAATGTCGGCCAGGGTAAGGAAGGCTGTAAGGATCAATGGCCCATAGATAATTCCAAGAATGCCGAAGACGCTTAATCCTCCCATGATCGCCAGAAATACAAGCAGGGTGTGCATTTGCACCTGTTTGCCGACAAGTTTTGGTTTTAAAATGTATTCTATGGAAAAGGAAAGAATCATATAGAAAATTAACAGAAAAATTGCTGTGGCAATGTTGCCTTTAAGGAGCATGATAACCGAAGCCGGGATCAAAACCAGACCGATTCCGAAAATCGGCAGAAAGGCAAGAATGGCCATTATCCCACCCCAGAGGAAGGGCTGCCCAAGATCAAAAAAGGCAAAGACCAGGCCGCCGATTACACCTTGAATCAGGCCGCAGATGCCGTTTCCCATCAAGACCGCACCGGCGATTTTGTTAAACTTGTTGATCAGCTGCCGCTGCTGATCGTCCTGGAGAGGTGAGAGGCGCAACATAAAATCCACAAACCGGTCATGATCGATGAGTAGAAAGAAGATGGTTACGATAAGAATAAGGCTTTTTAGCACCAGTCCCATGATGTTGGCCGCCCAGGAGGAGGCCTGATTGTATAAGAAAAGGCCAAAGGCTTTGGTGGATTCGGCAAGGGTGTTGGTGAAATTTTCCGGTTCAAAACTAATGCCAAACCCAATAAGAATTTCCTGGATTCTAACGATAAAAGAATTGGTCTGGAAAAATTCTTTTAATTTGACGACTATGTTTGCCCCTTTGCCGAACTGATACAGGGAGAACGCCTCCTTGGACAGGGCACCGATAAAAAACATACAGGGGAGAAAAATCAGAATAATGATTAGCATGCAGGTGGTAAATGATGAAAATCCCGGAGAAAATTTTTTATTGATAAATTTGTAAATCGGTTGAAAAAGCGCGGCCAGGAGATAGGCCAGGACGAGGATTGACAGGTACGGCCAGAACAGGAGTCCTACAAGCAGCAGTGAAGAGACGAAAAGAAAGAGAAAATATTTGAATACCAGCGGGTTTAGTGGTTGATTTTTCATAGCTTAAACCGATAATGTTTCCTTCTTGTCTATGCTGTGTGATGCGGGCGGGGTAAATATAATAGAGCCTGTGGAAAAGTGGTTATTAAGGGGTATAGAGCGGACAGCTAAAACGTAAAAAAATAAGTTGTTTTAAAGACTGACCAGATCAGCTATATTATTCGCTTTACGTTGGAAATAGCAATCATTCTTTATTGAAGGAATTCGTTGTAAGCAGAGTCGTAACGGATCATTACGCAACAAAAATCTGGAGTATATTTGAAAATGGAGATCAGGCTGGAAAGAACAGCTGTGGATAAGTTGAAAGCAAAACCCGATGAAAACGGCCTGGGGTTCGGCAGATATTTTACAGACCATATGTTTGTCATGGCCTTTGAGCCGGGGAAGGGCTGGCAGGATGGTGTTGTTGTGCCGTACCAGAGTTTTCAGCTTGATCCGGCGGCCATGGTGTTTCATTATGGCCAGGCGATTTTTGAGGGGCTGAAGGCTTATCGGAGCAAAGACGATACGATTTATCTGTTCAGGCCGGCGGCAAACCTGGAAAGGATGAACATTTCGGCGGCACGGATGTGTATGCCGGAAATAGATGTTCCGGCAGTCCTTGAGGCCTTGAAAACCCTTTTAAGAGTCGAAAAAGACTGGGTTCCTAAAGCTCATGGCGCGACATTATATATCCGCCCGACCATGATAGCGTCTGAGGCGGGGCTGGGTGTCCGGCCGGCCAAAAAATTTCTTTTT
>JAHJJF010000010.1 GCA_018823135.1 Pseudomonadota bacterium | reverse complement strand
TAATTGGTTCAAGGGCCGATGCTGACGGAGAGATTGTTTATTAATCTCAAGTCAGGGTTCACCACCGCCTTCAGACGGTCGTCAGCTGTGAGCGTGTAAACAGGCACAGAGGCAGAAGGCAGAAGGCACAGAGTAAAAGGTAATAAAGAAATTCAATATGAAGAAGTTTCAGCACTCAAGGACTGTCGATGTGGTTGGTGCTTGTATTTTTACACTTTGTGCCTTCTGCCTCTGTGCCTCACTTCAACGACTTCAGTCGAAAGTCGTTGAAGTTTGTTATAATTCTACGCTATCAAAACGATTTTCAGTATGTCAAGGCGGTTTATAGCTGATGGATCTGGAAACGATAGTACAGGAAATAGAGAATATCTTTGCTCCGGGCGGCATCCTTGCCCAGCGATTGCCGGGATATGAATTAAGGGCGGGGCAGCTTGAAATGGCCCGGGCCGTGGCTACGGCGCTGGACGGTGGGGCGCTTGCGGTGGAAGCCGGCACCGGAATCGGCAAGACCCTGGCCTATCTGGTTCCGGCGGTGCTTTGCGGCAGGAAGATTGTGGTTTCCACCGGCACCTTGAATCTGCAGGACCAAATCCTCCAGAAGGAAATCCCTTTTATCAGGGAACACATTGCGCCCCATCTTCAATCCGTCTGCGTCAAGGGCAGACAGAATTATCTCTGTCTTTATCGCTGGAAGCAGCATGCCGTATCCCGGCAAAGTCATCTTTTTGCCGACGATGATTTCGGGGTCGACCGGGTTCGAGACTGGCTTTCCGAGACCGAAACCGGTGACCGGGCCGAACTCCACTGGTTGCCCGACGATTCGCCTTTCTGGCACGCGGTAAGTTCTTCAACCAGTAAATGCCTTGGCATTCACTGCCCGGAAGGACCGTCCTGTTTTATCAATAAACTGCGCCGCACAGCCGGCAAAGCGGATATCCTGATTGTCAATCATCATCTTTTCTTTTCCGATCTGGCCTTGCGGCGTTTTGGCTTTGCAGAGGTCCTGCCCCGCTATGAATCGGTAATTTTCGACGAAGCGCATCATCTGGAAAACGTCGCCACCCGGTACTTCGGAACTTCCTTCAGCCAGTATCAATTACTGGATCTGGTGCAGGATATTGAAAAAACAGCAGAGGAGCGGCTGCCGGATAGAGACCGGGCGCGGATAATTCAGCTGGCCCGGGCCCTGGCTTCCGAGGCGGAAACCTTTGCCGGGATATTCCCCAGGGAAAAGGGAAGATTCCCGCTGCTTGAATTTATCGAATCATCCGCCTCCTGGGAGTCTGCCGTCAATGCCCTTGCCGACAGATTTGCCGGGTTGTCCCTGGAGCTTGAAAAGCTTGAGCCGGTGAGCGACATCTGGACCGGCATGGTGAGGCGGGCGCAGGATTTGTATAACTCTCTTGAGACTATACACGAAGGGCTGGACAGCGCCTCGGTTTACTGGTTTGAACGAAGGGAGCGGACCATTGCTCTATCCGCCTCCCCCATTGAAGTCGCTCCCCTGCTTCAGGAGCATTTTTTCGGACAGGTGAGAAGCGTCGTCTTTACCTCGGCGACCCTCACCACCGGCGGCGATTTCAGCTATTTTTCAAACCGGCTTGGGCTGCCCGATGAAACCGAATATCTGGAACTGAAAACTCCGTACGACTGGCAGGGCAAGACCCTGCTCTATGTCCCGGAAAACAGCTTTCCGCAACCGGGCAGCCCTTTGTTTCAGGAAAAGGCCCAGAAAAGAATCCATGAAATTATCCAGGCAGTGGGCGGCAGGGCACTGGTGCTTTTCACCAGTCAGAGCGCCATGCTGGCCACCAGGGATTTTCTGGAGGGGCAGCTTGATTTTCCATTGTTTATGCAGGGTGAAGCGCCGCGGTCGGTTCTGCTGGAGATGTTCAAGAAGGAAACCCACTCCGTTCTGCTGGCGGTTGCCAGTTTCTGGGAGGGAGTGGACGTTCCCGGAGAGGCCTTGAGTGCGGTAATTATTGACAAGCTTCCATTTGAAGTTCCAAGCGACCCGGTGATCATGGCCCGGGTCAACAGGGTCAAGGAAGAGGGGGGAAATCCATTTATGGATTTTCAGGTGCCGCGGGCCATTCTCACTTTGCGACAGGGGCTGGGAAGGTTGCTGCGTTCTGCCTCCGACAATGGTATACTGGCGGTTCTTGATGTTCGATTATTCACCAAGCAGTACGGCGGCATCTTCCGTAAAAGTCTGCCACCCAGCACTGTAACCCGTGATGTTGATGATTTAAGACTGTTTTTTTCGGAGGATTAACACTTTGGATCGTGAGACATTGCTGGCAAATCTGAAACCGGTGGCCGGCAGAATTGACCAGGTCATGCGTGATGATCTTGCCACCCTTGAAGGCTCGTTGCTTTCCGAGGTTCTTGAGCATGCGATATTTAACGGCGGCAAGCGGGTGCGACCGCTGCTCACTGTGCTGGCTGCGCGCCTGGCGGGCGGGCCGGCAATCAAGGACCGAGAGGCTGAGATATACCGGCTGGCCATGGTTTTTGAATATCTGCATGCCGCCAGCTTGCTGCATGATGATGTTATCGATCGTGCAGAGCAGCGTCGGGGCCAGGATACGGCCAACCGGATCTGGGGCAATACGCCGGTAATCCTTGCCGGGGATTATCTCCATGCCCGTGCCATGCTTCTTGCCGGAGAAATCGGCGGGGTGGAATGTCTTGAGCTGGTGGGCAGGGCAACGGCGAATATGGTTGAAGCGGAATTCCTGCAGATGAAAAACGCCGAAGAACGGGACGGTTCTGCGGAACGATATTTTGCCGTGCTGCAGGGGAAAACCGCAGCCCTGATTATCGCTGCATGCGAAGTGGGGGTGATCATTGCCGGAGGGGATGCCATCCAGCAGGCAGCGTTGCGGCTTTACGGCACCAACCTCGGACTGGCATTCCAGGTTGTCGACGACCTGTTGGATTATCTCGGAGATCCCGGCAAGACCGGCAAGGTTGTGGGTAATGATTTTGTGGAGGGAAAGATCACACTGCCGCTGATTCATGCCCTTGAGAAGGTTGACAGCAAGGACCGTATCCGGTGCCTGGCGCTTCTGGAAAAGACCCCGGAGGAACGGGCTGCAGGCATCCCCTGGATACAATCCATGATCAAGGGCTCCGGCGGGTTTGAAAGCGCCAGAAAACAGGCTGAAGAAATGATTGCCCAGGCAACAGCTGCCTTGCATATATTTGCCGATTCTCCGGAAAAGAACATACTTGTGGGGCTTGCAGGATATGTGCTGACAAGAGAGAAATAGTGCTGAGTGTTGAGTGTTGAGTGCTGAGTGTGGAGTG
>JAHJJF010000009.1 GCA_018823135.1 Pseudomonadota bacterium | reverse complement strand
GCGTATCCGGCCATGGATCAAAGGCACCAATTTTTCTGAAAACATGAAACCCTTCCTCTCCAGTAGAATTAACCGTCCAATCAAGCCTCACCAGATTTTCTGTTACAAGGGTCAACACAAGATTAGTAGGGGTATTTAATGCACCGGGATTATATTTAATTGCCTTGAAATCATAATCGGTGGCAGGAGTATTATCTATCCAGCCGGCCACATACAAATCGCCGGAGGATGATAGTCCGATCCCCAAAGCTTTATCATTTTTGTTCAAACCACCATCAAAAGCCACTGTCCAGGATTGGTTGCCGTTATCTCTTTGATATTTTATCGTACGGAAATCATCATCGCCTCGTGTGGAGTTATGGGTATAACCGGTTACATACACCGAACTACTGTCAAGGGCGATTCCGGTTGGGGTGTCTGAATTATCATCCCCGGAATCATAGATTTTAGCGGGCCAGGCAGGGGATCCCTTGCTAACGCCGGTGCCGTAATATTTTGCAGTAAAAATATCCGTCTTGCCGGCTGAGGTCCAGGTGGTGCCGGTTACATAGACGTTATCAGCACTGTCAAGAATCAGACTTGTGGGTGAATCAACATTGCCGCCGTTATATGTGATTTGCCAATCAACTACAGCACTTGCGGCATTACCGGTATATTTCACTGTATATATGTCAAAGGTACCGTTATATACTTCAGCTGTAACAATAACATCATCGGAACTGTCAATCTTTACATCCTTCCCGGCATCGTCATTTGAACTGCCAGGATAAATCTCTGCCCATATCTGCGTTCCGTCCTCATCATATTTGACAGTGAGAACGTCAAAATTAACATCATTGTTTGATATTCCGGTGACCGCTATATATGCAGGATTACCGGAACTCACCGCTATTGCATTTACCCGGTCATGATTATCCGCTGAAACATTATTATACGTTTTCGCCCAGGTGGGGCGTCCGCCAATTGGACCGCTTGCATTATATTTGATAACCAGAAAATCATCCGGTCCAGATGTACCGGGTGTATAACCACCAATATAAATATTATCTAAATTATCAAGAGCGATTGATTTGGGGTAATTATGTCCTCCATTGGGACCATTATAGGTATTCTGCCAGATTACCGAACCGTCATCGCCATCGTATTTAATGGTATGAAAATCAAAATCAGAGCCGTTAAATGCCGAACCGGTAACTATGACATTGGACTGTGAATCGATAACAACACCAATTGCAATGTCTGAACCGCCTGACAAATCAAAAGTTTTGGGTGAGGCCCAGAGCATGCTGTTTCCATCGGCAGCAATTTTAATCGTGAAGAAATCTTCGTAGCTATCCAGTGTATAACCGGTAATAATCATGGTTCCGTCGTTATCAACGGCAACTGCCATGGCTTCCTGTTTACCGTTCAGGACATGGCTATACTGCCCGAGGATATCCCCTCCAACTCCATACGCTGAGCCACAGAATATTGTCGCTAATAAAAACAGAGCAATAATACTCTGCATCAAGGGATTATGAATCAATACTCCCGCTCGACATAGGCTGTTGCTTCTCATAGCGCAGCTCCCGTTGTTTATCATTTCTTCCCCAGTCATGTTTCTTTACCAATCAATGATATATGTTTACCAATTCCTCAGACTTCGGATTACCACAAGGTTACGTCGTTCCATAACTGTTTGGTCTTCCAGTCGGTTCCCGGATTCTGCCCGGCATCAACCTTGACATGGCATGCAGTAGCATAACCTTTACCAGCAGCCAAGGCATTCCCAAAGAGATTGGCTATGGGAAAGCCTCGATCCGATCTGCCATTTGATGGTGCACGATTATCCCTGTAATATGGAATACCACTATCAACCACCCCGTCTCGATGTTTAAAATCCAGACAATTGGTCGTCATCAGGCGCGGCAGACCGGAAGAATGGGCCTGGTGACATTTCGAACATGGGAAATAATGTTCATTGGCATCCCCCCCCCAGCCTTTCACCGTCTCATGAATTCTGTCCAAAGACCGGAAATCCTGATCATCCACCAGTTCATTGGTCAGATTCTCCTTTGGATGGCACCGCAGACAAAGTCCGGCAAACTGCTGGTCGGTCTCGGAGATAAAGGTGGCATTGTTGGCAGTGTCATTAAATGTTATCCGGTCGATATTATATCGGTACTCGGGATTGTTTATCGGTGAAGCATATTTAACATACCCACCCCAAGAGATTTTACCATCATAGCCGTATGCCATCGGCGGCGGATGATCTTCGCGATAAGGTGAAGTCAACCAAGTTCCTTTGAGTAACGGTACAGCATATTTCTTATTATTACCCAGAGTCGGACTCACACCATGAGGATCATGGCACGGTGTACACAAACCGTTAATGGTTCCCTCGGTGGGCACATCATTTACGCTTGGATCTCCAGCATTATAATTCGATGAAACCGGGTTGTTATGTGATGCATTCATGTGACCGCCAAGGGTCGACCGGCTAGCCCTATAAGTGAGATCCACATTTATAAAATTTTCCGGATCACCAGGATTGATCGATTCAAGAATGCCGGACTCGATTATTCCCATATAAGTACCGCTGAACCGCTTATTGTCCTTGTAACCGATGATCGGTTGCGCGTCCTCAAAAGTCGAGTTGTACCCCCAAGGCTTGGAAATGCCTGTTCCTCCTCCTGGACGGCCGGTAAGAGTTTCATGACAATCAAAACACTGTCCGGCACCGGCATTAAAGGGATTTACAGCATTAGGATCCGGCCAGGCTGACGCTTTATATGTTAAGTTATATCCACCTTTGCCGCTCTGTGTTTCTTTGAGATTGGCACCGTTCTTGAGGCCGTTAAACGATACGTAGCTTGATGAGACACCTTCCACAAAAGAACCGTGGGAACTATGGCAGTCAAAACATTCGACGTTATAGTTGGCCCCGGCCCGTGTATTCGGTGTTACGTCTTCGACCCCGGTATCCGGATCAAAACCGCCGGCATTATTCACTGCATTGCCATGCGCTGAATAGGCTTTGACAATGTCTTTCTTCGCCGCTTTGGCTTGACCGGTATATTTCCCCCATGAGGTGGTTCCGGTATCAGAAAATTTTGCACCAATGCTGTAACTGTCCCAGGCATATTGGCGGGGTGTTTTACAATCATCAAAGGGCACGGTATCGTCATTCTGATCACTATGACAACTTAAACAATGCGGAGTGATCTTACTGACTTCCGCACGCTCAGTTGGCAGGTCAACTACCAGATTAGAAGCACGAAATATCGCAACAGTTGCAGAGCCCGGAGTTGTATCATAGGTTGATGGCCTGACTCCTGGACCCCAAACCACCAGATCAATAGGATCATTTTCGACAGTCTGATGAGTTACATAATTATAACCGGTATGGTAATCAAGATTAATCAGACCTAAATCTGTGGCCTCCCAGTGGCAGGCATAACAATGCAAATTGTTCACTGTGCCGTCGGCATTTTGTACATGGTGAGAGTTGGCACGGAACTGCCCCATGATATTCATCCGTTTTTTGATTGTTCCATCGTGGCACTTGGTGCAATCCCGAGGCAGACCGAAAGCCGTATGGCGTGGCACCGGTTTCTGGCCATGGCAGGAATCACAAGCCTGCTCATTTGCATGACTGTCGGTAAATCTATGCTCATGGCAAAGGGTGCATTTTCTTGCCGCATTATGTCCATCACCACCGGTTTTATTGAAATGCTGGGTTGTACCGACAGTAGAATCATGACAGACGTTGCAGATGCCATTTATCGGAGCTACTGACTTGGCATAATCCATGCCTGTCTGATTTCGGGTGAACTTCACGGGTTTTCTTTCTGAAGGAACGGGCTTACCATGCAACCCGTCGGTTTCAGTGGCAATCTGGGTCTGCATCATGAAAATATTGTATTTATCTTCTTCACTGGTCCAGAAGGAATTTATGTCACCATGAGGATCATGACAATCCCAGCAGAATTTACCGCCTTTCCAAACTGGATTTAACAATTTATAGGTATCGCCTGCGATAATGTTATCAGGAAAAGCACTTTCCAGTGTGAGGACATTGGCGGTATTGGAAATAACTTTTCGCTTGAGTCCAATATTTGAGCCACTTGTCATAACCAGATAGTTGGCATCATAGTCATCCACCCAGGAATCAGTACTCCAGCTCTTCGAATCTTCTTTGAGCTGATTTGCGGATAAAGGCGGAGAATCAACAGTTCCAGTATCGACAACAGCCGTTGTGATATCCTGAATTTCAAATGTGACAGCCAAATCAACCGTATTCAGGAACGGCGCATAGGTTGTTATCGTATCTGCTGAATTGGATTTGATTCTCCTTCGCTCGGTATTATTCGGGCCGCTGGTGATTGCAACATAATAATCATCCTTCAAGACATCGTCTGTCCAGGCCTGGCCTTGATCCCGCAATTTGTTGACTAGATAAGGAGGATCATCAGAAGTGCCGCTATTGACACTATCGAGAACTATATCAAAACTGTCGGTATACGCCTTATAATGCTTATAACCGAAATGGAATGATGAGGCTTTTGCCTGAAGAGGCTGAATAAAAGGAAGTCCTGTAATCCCCGGATCAAAGCCGATTACATATTGTGAACCTGTATGACATGACTGACACTGGCCGCCGCTGTCATCGTCATGACATTTAAGACATACGCCCATCATGATATATTGATTCTTAATATCGCCAATTTCATCACTGTTTGATATCTCAATAGGCACATCAACTTTGTGGCGGGTATTGGTGTCTTCATGGCAGGTAGTGCCAACTGAACATGATGTTTGTTCATCGACATACGGAGCATGATTCGGCCGAGCAATTGTATATGGATCATTAATCACTGCATTGGCAGGAATATTTGCCAGTTGAGGTGCCAAAGATTCTGACAGGGCATCATTATGACAGAGCAGACAATCCGAATCCAGCTCAAGCATGTGACAATAGGCGCATTCCCGGTCAAACCGCTGACTGAAATGCAAATGCCGCCTCAAGCGGAAAGGATTGCTTTCATCCTGATGCAGGACATTATTATCATGACAGTACCAACAACCGTTATTCGGGAAAGCCGCCGCAGGATTACCGGATTTATACGGATTAGGATCGCCGTTCACATCCAATGCCGGTCTGCCGTGGCCTGCTTTCTCCCATTCAACAATATTTATTTTTGCCTGAGTACCTTGAAATGCTCCGAAATCATCTATATCCGCCCCGGTAGTGCCGTGACACTCAAGACAGGTGACATTATTTGTAACGGATCCGCCCCACTGGGGTACCGTGGTGGCATGACATCCTGGGCCGGCAGTATTGGAACAACTTTTAGTCGTCCGTTCATACGTTCCACCACTTTTAAAAACAACATCTTTAACTTTATTTACATGGTATTTCCCATTGACATGCGCTGATTCCGCAGCCCCCATAGCTCCAGCCGGAATACCGGCACTATGACACTCCAGACATGGACCGCCTACAGTTGTGAAATGACAATCGTCGCATGAAAAACCTGTAAACATATGCCTGAAATGGGTGTTTGCCCTATCAGTGCCGGGTCCGGTATTTGCGTACATCGGCATAGCCGAAAGCCACTCTTCGGCATCAGTCCAGTTTCTTCCATCTTCATGACACAGAGAGCATGGGAGGGCTTTAGGATCATGTCCATGACAGGAGTTACAGGACTCTGAACCGGCGGTCCAGGGATAGTCTCTTATTTCCGGAGAAACCGTAGTGCCGTCACTGTGACAGTAAGTGTTATAGCAATTTTTTGATCCGGAAACGAAATAAGGGTCATCCATTCCATTAATATACCATTTGGCATCAATGGCTACATCAACCACGCCGTTGGCATGATTGGCGGTAAGTGTCCAGTTGTCCCAACGGTTATCTACCTTGGTGGCAGGGCTGTAGCCATCAGTGTAACCGGAAATTGTTGAGGCATGGCAGAACCAGCAGGGATACTGCCGGACCCCGGCCTCACCGACAAGACGATCATGGCCGTGAGTCGCCATCACACCGTAAGTTTCATCAGGAGAATCCCAGAAATTGCTGGATGTATCGTCCGGGGCTTTCCAGGTATCTGGACGACCATTATGACATCCATCGCAAAGTAGATTGTATCCCGGGTAGGTTGCTGAATCCCATTTTATTCGATAATCGGTATCATTAGGTGTGGCACAAATATCATCGGTCAAATCAAGAGGAGTGTTGTTGTCGTCACATCCTGTTCCGTCATTATGGCATCTTTCACAGACAAAAGGATCATCTGCTCTTGAAAGAGGATTGTTAATAACCCCCAAAACTTTATCCGCCCACATATTGGCTAGATCATGACAAGTGGAGCACTTCGCTCCGAGAGTCAAATGGTCCGGATGGTTATTGGAATCATGACATGTGCCACACTTGTCGCCGGTGCCGTCCTGCATATGCGCAAAACCACTCGAATGCCGATGACACTCGATACAATTGGTTTCCTCTGTTGCAACAGGCGCCAGGTGCGTGTCTTTGTGGGTGATATTGGTTCCGTTGGATTGATAATGTGTCGTCATCGTATGGCATACTTCACATACACCGTTAAAAGTAGCATCGCCATCGGCAAAGGAATTAGGGCCGGTCTGATCAAAAAACTTAACATCAACTCCGTTAATCTGCTGTTTAATCAATTGCCCATAAATAATATAGAAATCTGAATCAAGGTTAGTAGTGGCTCCTCGCCAAACACGGCTCGCATCACCTTTGATTTTAATAGTATAAGAACCTTCATCAACTTCCAGAATCCGAAAACTGACCCTGTCGTTTGTCGCTAAAGGATAAATAATGGTTCTTGCATATTCAGAAGTTTTGGCAGATAAACGCGCGGCGTTCCAGAGTGATTTATAGGTAATCCCAACCGTGGAATTATAAGTAAGAGTTGATACATCCGTAACGCTGTCAAAGGATAAACCGTCTATCTTGCCGGTAGCCAGATGAAGTTGATCAGTGTCGGATGTCCAGCGTTTCTGCTCCTGGATATGGGGATTATGACAATCAATACATTGTTTGGTCCATGAACCGCTGTGATATGTAGATTCCGTTTCCCTACTTGAATGAGTCACTTCAAAAGGCCCTTCCGCTTCATTAAACGGACCGTCAACCTTTGTATGACAGCTTATACAAAGCAGATTATAAAGTGTTCGGTCAATGTTACCAACATCTTCAGGGGCTGGATTATTCACATTCCAATAAGTAGACGCAAGAAGACCAATACCATGACAACTCTCACAATCCATCCCATTAGAATTATTATGTGGGGCATCAATTGAAACTCGAGCATGCGCTGCAAGCGGGCATAGAACTGTTATGACCAATCCAATTATCATGAGCATCTTTAACCGCATCATAATCCTCCCCTGTTCTAAGCTATGAACACCGAGTTTTCTTTCTTCTGGCGGTTTCATGTCTTCTGCCCTTTCCTTTCAGTCTCATTAATTAATCCGATTAAAAGTCAACATACAGGACATGGCTTCCATCGTTATGAACTTCTGGAAGCCATGTCACTTTTAATTAAGCGCTTTTTGCAAGATCGACAATAATTCATTAAATTATTACTCATTATAATTAACAGTACTTACCTGTTCGAATACTGTACCGTCCAATAATTCCCCGGTCACAGTTATATCGTTGATTCCATGGACCAACAGATCCATTAACATTTGACGATCAAATTTGACCATAAGATCAGGAACGCCATTGCCATTATTATCACCGATCTCGACAGGGCCTGAGGTGTTAAGCGGCGGATCAATATACTGGCCGTTCACTTCATCAAGTATTACGGAGTCGATGTTAATCTGTTCAACGAAATAGCCGTCCGGAAGCTCAATATAAATAGTTACCCATCGACCTCTGGATCTGGAATTGAGGGTTTCATTGCCGATGTCAACCTGTGGCGCAATTATCACCCTACCTGTAATAAGCAGGTTTGATGTTGGGTTATCCGGATCATTTGAAGGTATTGCGATATTTGCTTGCTTAACACCTGTTGAACTCACCGGCGAGAAGCTTACTGAAATTAAACAGCTTGAATTCGGTGTGAGAAGAGTATTCGAACAACCGTCTGTGCTGACAATAAAATCACCGCTATCAACACCGGTTATTGAAACCGATCCAAGTGTCATATTGGTTGTGCCGATGTTTGAGACAGTTGCGACCAGTGAATCTGAAACCTCATCAAGTACCAGGGAGTCGAAATTCATGTTAACAGGATATATGCGGATACCAGGATATCCGTAACCTAGTCCGGTCAGTGATATGAGAATTTGGGGTTCATCCGGATCATCCGACTCAATTTTTACCGACGCGGCTTTAGTACCTTCGGATGCCGGGGCAAAAAGGATGTCGATTTTGCAGGTTTCTTCCGGCATCAATACACCGGTACATAAATCCGAAATAATCCGGTAATCTTCTGGATTATCTCCAGTCAATCCGATAGATGAAATTGTCAGATCAGCAGCGCCATTATTAATTATTGACAGTGATTTCTGATCAGATAACGTGCCTATTAACACTGAAGTAAAATCATGGTTGGCCGGGGTGGCGGCAATATCGGGTCGTCCGCTTGCAACATAACTTAAACCGACTTCACGGGCTGTATCAGTTGCATTGGAAGGAATGACGAGTGTTGCTGATTTTGCACCGATTGAAGTCGGCATGGGTTTAATTTCTATTGTGCAGCTTGACAAAGAAGACAATGTAACTCCCGAACAATTATCCGAAACGATTAATAATTCCCCTGCCTCTGCTCCGGAGAGTTCAATAACGCCAAGGGTAACACTGTTTGTCCCGTTACTCACAACAGTAACTGATTGAGAACCAATCCCGTCGCCTATCATAACTGTATTGAAACCCAGCGCCAACGGCGTGATATTGATGCTTCTTCCTTGGACGAGTGCAGTATTAATCCCGAAAATCTTCAGACTTCGCGTCCTTGGCGCTGCAACATAAAGCTTGCCCATGGAGGTTATAGAAAGGCCCTTAGGCATAGTCATAGCTTCATCAGCATTCTCAATTACTCCGAGATAATTTCCTGTTGTCGCATCAAAACACATGACAACTCCATGAAAAGAATCGGTTATATACATTACCCCATGAGAATCAATGGCTATTCCCTTGGGTTTGTTAAGTTGATTTGAACTTGAACCGTAGAAGTCGAACGAGGCATAAGGTGTTCCATTGGTCTCAATCACCTTTACACGTGCGCCATGAATATTTCGGACGAGCGGCTGATCAAGGATGTAAAGCCTGTTATTGAAAAAAGCTAAGTCAACAGGCAGGGATTTCGATTCAAGGGATATTTCTCGAAGAAGTCTTTCGCCATATGCAGTATATACATAAATTTTTTCTCGAACGTCATCAAGGACATACACATCGCCTGTTTGTGGATCAACTTCGATATTTCTTGGCTGGCCGAATTGATTTATTCCGCCAAGATAATTTATTACCTTGTCATCAGAATCGAGGACTTTGACATGATACATGTCATTGGAACCAACATAGCGATACACGGGGCCGGTTGCCACAGCTGTGGGTCGTGTAACTACCATTGATTTCAGCAATATATTATTTGCATCGAAAATTAAGATTTTATTCGCTTCAGCATCTGTGACATAAATCTTTTGATCATCGGAAAATGCCACGTCATCTGGAAATACCAAGCCAGCACTCACAGTATCAAGTGCCTGATAAGTGACCTCAGAAATAGCCTGCCCAGGCATTGTCACAAGTAACAAAAAAATTATTGAGAGTCTCATGACAGTGAGCTTTAATTCACTTTTCCGACCCTTCATGGCATTCCCCCTAATGTTAAATAACACCCAACATGCTTATTTCATTGAGTTTTTCATATAAATAATTTCGCACATATTACTAATAATTATATGCAATAAATAAGCCAAGTAGCACACGAATCATATCCAGCTGATTTTATTGATTTTATTGTAAATATATTAATTTCGAATCTCAGAATCTTACAATAAAAGTTGTTGATGCTCCCATAAACCATCTAACACCTTAAATTCATACGATAAAAAAAAATAACAACGAAGATTGTCAATACAATTATAATTGTTAACGTGTTCGCTATTAATAATAGTTATCAATGCACCACTCTAATCATTTGAAAGTAAAATAGAAATGGAGGGATATAAATTAAATATAATATTTAGGAATTTCTGGTGATTTCCAGCTTTAAGCGTTTACTGAGAGCCTGTTGAGTGATGCCGAGGAGTTTAGCGGCTGCGGTCTGTTTCCCTTTAGTTCTTTTCATTGCTTCCTGAACCAAAAGAGACGTGACTTGCTTTATTGTGGGCAGTTCTGTTGGAAAGAATATTTTTTGGTCTTGAGAACCAAAACCATGGCTCACATCTTTACTTGAAGAAGTATTCGCTCTATAATTTTTAAAAAAAACAATTGAAAGTTGTTCCCCCTCAAGTCTGCTGACTGCATCGAAAATTAAATCCTGCAATTCCCGAATGTTGCCCATAAAAGAAAATGTTTCCAAATAAGATATCAACCCCTGAGGTATCGTTGGTTTTTCTTTATTTAATGCATATGCCGCCTTGGCAAGAAAATGATCAACAAGAACGGGAAGATCGTCTAACCTTTCGCGCAGAGGTGGCAGGTGGAGATGGTGCGTCCGGAGCCTGAAATTCAAATCCGCACGAAATTTACCAACTCTTTGCAACTCCCAGAGATCTTTGTTTGTTACAGCCAGAATACGAACATTCGTTTTTTTAGGCTTATCCTGGCCCAGGGGCATGTATTCTTTTTCCTGCAGTAACCGCAGTAATTTGATCTGTGAGGCAAGACTTAAATCGCCAATTTCATCGAGAACAAGAGTACCACCTTCGGCTCGCTCAACCAGCCCCTTTCTGCCTTGATCAGCTCCGGTATATGCACCCTTAACATGCCCAAACAAGGTGTCTGAAAACATATTATCATCAAGCCCTGCTGCATTTACCGTGACGAATCTGCCCTTAAGCTTGCTGGCCTGATGAAGGGCATCAACAATCAACTCTTTTCCAACGCCGGTTTCTCCAGTGATAAGAATGGGTTTTGAGGTTTCAGCGATATAAAGGATATCCTGAAAAATAGACAGCATTTTGCTGTTTACCGTGATAATCTTTTCAAACCCTTTGGGTCTTTCCTTTGACATAACCTGATTAATGAATGCGGGAATGGGAGTCTTTAACCTTTCAGACGAGTTCAATAATGATTTTAGAATATTACTAAATATTAATAAAAATTAATTCACAAAAAAACAAGTAGAATATTGAAATATCAATACGTTAGAATAACAATTTATTCAGTTTATTGTTCCATTTATAACAGTAACAAAATGGAATACGGATTGATTCTAAACAGTTCCAGATTCTTTTGATGTTCACACCTGAAACTTTGAGTATTAAATTAATCCCTTTATGAAATTTCTTGAACAACTGAACAGGCTCCTGACATCAAAAAAATGGAGCATTACCCTTTTTGCCTTATTGTGTATCATCCTCATCCCCCGAGCCCTGCTCCCTGAAAAAAACAGTTATGTAAACACACTGGCAACCATAATACTCGTTCTTATTGCTATTAGCCTTTTTTTATGTACTCTCCACAAATACCGATCTCTAAAAAAATCGACCCTGATTATCCATATCGGATCACTTGTTACTCTTGCAGGAAGTTTCCTGAGTCTCTTGGGTTTTGTAGCCACCCAGAACTTACATGAGGGTTCATCAACAGAAACTGCTTATCGTTGGGATGTCGAAAAAGACTCCCCCCTGGGCTTTACCCTTGAGCTGACAACAATACATCGCGAGTTTTTTCCCGTTGAAATCCGGATAGGAGTATTAAAGGATTCAGTCAAACACGGACTGTTTCAGACCAGGACAGGCAAAAAATTTGCAACCGATGACATCTTTGTCCTGCCTGAACAAATTGATTTCGATACGAAAAACCTTGAGTTAAGAGTCTTTGATAAGGAAGGCAATGAACTCGGAAATTTTTCGACAGCCACAGGGTTGAACACTCTTCCCAAGAACTTCCCTTACTCTTTCAAGCTGGTAAGCTATAAGGATCCAACCCTTAAGAGGATTTGGGTTGACTTGAAAATACATCGAGACGGAAAAAGAATCACCCAGGGGGCCTCAGAAGTAAATCATCCTTTTAAATGGAATGATTTGAATTTCTACCTCACCAAGGTGGACTTGGACCAATATGGTTACCCATACGCCGGGCTTCAGATTGTAAAGGATCCCAGCGTACCGGTGGTGTTTACTGGCTTTGGCATTATATGTCTAGGCTTAGCTTGTTGCCTGTTCAGTAAACACATGAAAAAAAACGGCTGAACGAACATTTGCGAAAGGTCCCACTTCATCTCACTTCTAAAACAGTCATTTTTCATTTATTTTTTTGCCATGATAACAGACAATGTTTTCTGCATGACAGAATCAGGATAATTTGTCTGGAATTGCGCATAAAGCGCATCTGCCTTGGCCAGACTTTCAGGGGTGTTTTCCTCTTTATACATAACCAGAAGCTTCCAGTAAGCTTCCTGGGCCAAGCCAACATCAGGACATGTTTTTATTAATTCAAGATATGATTTTTCTATTTGAGGTTTTACCGCTTCACGGCTTGAACTTTCTATCAATTCAAGAATTTCACTGAGTATGTCAAAGGATTTTATCTTTTGTTCATCTAGACTTAATCCGGATGTTGATTTTTTAGAAACAGTTGGAATATTAGGCTTGACTGATTTTTCTTGCTTGATGTTATTTTCATCTTTACATCCGTGTAGCATGATTACCACAAACATCAAAACGACAATAATTTTATACATAAAATTTTCCTCACTTTGGTACCATACAGTCTGTAATATTTAAGAAATGCCCGAGCCTCAGTCAAATCCAGGATAAACAAAAAATTTATAACCACCCTTATAATTGTAAATCAAATTTTCTCTTTAATAAATGACAATCTCAAAGTAAATGTTAAGATGTTGCAGTTCTCGCGAACCTGTAATGACTGAACTCTGAATATCAAGTTCCATCAGGTTTTGTTGATTAACTTAAACATTTTGTATATAAATAAAACTTAAGTATTTTTTTGCTTCGGGATATAAAAATGCATCATTAACATTCATCGATATCCTCAAGGCTGAAAAGCACCCATTAATAAAAATACCAAGCCCGTCTTCCTCATAACCAAAGAACAAAACCTAAAAACTACAGCCAATCGCAAACTCCGGCCTCTCATGAACTACAAATATTCCCCTGAAAACCAGATACACCTTCCTCAAAAAATTTATAATACAATAATTGAACATTGCAGAAAAAAACTTTCACCGGGTTCTGATCAGGAAGAAAAACATAACGACTACAAAGCCTTTGGTTTGCTTGCCGGCATTATCAAAGATAAAAAAATTCAAATACAACAATGCTACCCACTGTATAAAAACGCAAGATCAGCCGGTCCATATAAAAATTACATGGATGATATTATGGCTAAACATGCCATGCCTTCCATCACCCCCCTTGAAAAACGAGGATGGGTTGCAGAACCAGAAGAACTTCTTGAAAAAATCCATTCATGCAAGAGGAAAAATATTATCATGCTTGGCACGTATCATATGCATCGTGTGGCCTGGGATCACGATAAACTCCGTGACACACCCACGAATCTCGATACTGTGCTTGCAGAAAAAAGTGGCTTAGTGATGTTTATCATCTCTATGACCGAGCCCCAGAAACCAATAATTCGCGCTTTTCATGAAGGAAATAAAGATAAAGAAATCGCCATATCGATCATTTGATATCATTCTCTGAAATTTCTTGAAAAACCGATTACCAGTACTTTGAAACTCGATAAATAATACATTGAAGGTTCACTATTGTGAATAGTCCTGAATATATACATGAAAATCCAGCCTTGATTATAGAATATGAGGACCCCTTGGAGAAATTCAAGGGCTGGATGATTCGCGACACATTCAATCATCGAATTTGCGCTGGCGGCTTACGAATTCAACCCGGTTTGACCAAAGATAAGCTGATTGAGATGGCCCGCAATATGACCCTTAAAATGCGAGTCAACAAGATCCGAGTTGACGGTGCAAAATGCGGCATTGATTACGATCCTACCGCCATAGGCAAATCAGCAGCGCTGAATCGCTTCATGAAAGCCATAAGCCCATACATCAAATCAGATTATTCAATGGGTCCGGATCTCAATGTTGAAATGCAGGAACTGGAAACGATTGCCAATAAATTAGGACTATCATCGGTCAAGATAGCCATAGCTGCGGCTCAGGGCTGGGATCATTCGTATTTTCTGGAAAGATCCAAGATACTCAACTGTCCAATCAACAACCGGACATTAGGTACTTTACGCGCCGGTTATGGCCTGGCTGCGGCAACTCTTGCTGTGCTGGATATTCTTCACCTGGATTTGCCGGAAGCCAGAATTGCGGTACAGGGATTCGGCACCATTGCTAAAGCCGCCGCATCAGCGATTTCCGCAAAAGGTGGAAAGATTATCGCTTTTTCTGACCTCAACAGGTGCATACAGTCGATCAACAACAAAGGTCTGAACCTAGAAAAACTTCTTCAAACCAAAGGCACTCTCCTTCCAGAGCCTCCATCGTTAGACGTACTGGAATCCGACAAGGATGGTATCTTCAACCTGTCCTGCGATGTGTTCATACTTGCCGCAGTAGAACAGGCTGTAACTCTGAAAAATGCACATAAACTGCAAGTGCGGGCGATAATTCCCGGTGCTAATCTTGCAATTTCCGCAGAAGCTGATACTTTTCTATCGGAAAGAGGAATACTTGTGATTCCGGATTTCATTGCCGGCTCCGGAGGTTCTGTATCAATGGAAGGCCTGTACGGACCTGAAGAACATCCCACAGCCCAACAGGTACTTGACCATATTGATCATAAAATCAAAGGGTTGGTGCAGCTGGTAATTCTGACAAGCCGCAACAATAAAATTACACCGACACAGGCAGCCTTGCGTCTGTGCGCAGAAAACATTTATGATCCGGATGCCAGGCCCTATAGCATTCCTTGATTAATACGGCAATTAACAAATCAACCCGGTAAAATGACTTCATGCCTGTTCATCCTTTTGATTACACCATACAAGCAAATCTCTATTCCACCCCGGAACTTAATGCGGTTTTTGAAGAAAAGAAACGCCTGGAGCGCTGGTTGCAGATTGAAGCGGCCCTTGCCCAAGCCCAGGGAGAACTGGGCATTATCCCACAAGAAGCAGCGGCTGAAATATCCGGCAAGGCTTCCCTTGACAATCTGGACCTGAAATCGATTCAGGAAGACTATCTTACCAGTCGAAACTCTCTGATGCCTTTATTGAAAGCGCTGCGCAACGCCTGCAGTGACAATTACGGAGAATATGTGCATTTCGGCGCAACAACGCAGGATATTATTGACACAGCTCAAATTCTGGCACTAAAAGATACCCTGGCAATCATCTACCGGGATTTACGTGCACTTGAAGAAATATTACTGAACCTTTCAAAAGATCACTGCAGCACCCCGATTATCGCCAGAACCCATGGACAGCAGGCTCAACCAACAACCCTGGGCTATAAATTCACGGTGTGGCTTTCCGAGATCCGCAGACATATTGAACGTCTTAAGACATTTCCCGACAGAATATTTATCGGCCAATTGAGCGGTGCGGTTGGCAATATGGCAGCTCTTGGCCCGCAGGCTTTTGAGGTTTCCAGGCTGACCATGAATAAATTAGGCCTTGGGTACTCCCTTGTTTCCTGGCACACCTCCCGGGATAATATTGCTGAGGCGGCAGCCTTTCATGCGCTGCTGATCAGCACTTTGGAAAAAATCGCCAACGAAATCATCCAACTTGGAAAATCAGAGATTTATGAGTTAAGCGAGCCAGCCCCAAAAGGTGCGACCAGCAGTAGCACAATGCCCCATAAACGGAACCCCGTACTGTGCCAGCGGATCTCTGTTCTGGCCCGTCATGTCAGGCCTCTTGCCGGTATCGTGGTCGAAGGCATGGTCCACGAACATGAAAGAGATGCAAGGGCTCTATGGTCTGAATGGTTGACCATGCCGCAGATCGCCATTTACACAGGAACCGCGCTTCATTATTTGAAAATAATTCTTAACGGTCTTATTATCCGCCCGGGAAAAATGCTTGAGAATCTTTCCCTTCAAAAAGAACATATTATTTCAGAATGGTTGCTTTTCCAGCTTGCAAAAAGTATCGGCAAAATGAATGCCCAGAAAAGATTACACACCCTCATAGCCCAATCAGTTGAGACAGGACAGACTCTTCATGTTTTATTGTCGGCAGACAATGAAATCAGTCCGCTTCTTGATGACGATGAGCTGGAATATTTAAAACATCCTGAAAGATACACCGGGCTGGCCGAGTCAATCGTAAAAGAAACAGTTAAAGACATTACAAATCGTCGAACAACCGACCCGGAGAAACTCTAAACCATGCAATGCCAAGCCTCACACAGCCACATTGTCGACTCCCGTTTTTACCGGGCAGGATACACAACAGAAGAAGGCCGCAGGGTTTTCTGTGATTACCGGAGAATGCAACGCTGGCTTGATGTGGAATTGGTTCTTGCCAAGGCTCAGGCTGAACTTGACATCATCCCCCTGGATGCATCGCAAGCGCTTGAGAAAACCGCTTTTCTTTCCCTGTTCAACATTGAATCAATCCAACAGGATATAGCCAATACCGGCCACTCGCTGATACCGCTTCTCAATGAATGGCAAAGAATCACTCCCAATAAGGCGGCGCAATTTATCCACTACGGCGCAACCACTCAGGACATCCAGGATACTGCGCAAGTTCTGGAAATTAAGGACATCGTCTACATAATTGAAAGAGACCTATCGATCATTACCCAAGAACTCATGCGCCTTGCTGACCAGAATAAAGATCTTGTAATGATTGGACGCACCCATGGTCAGCATGCCTTGCCAACTACCCTGGGCCTGAAATTTGCTGTCTGGCTTGATGAGATTCTTCGACACAGTTCAAGGGTTCAGGACTGTAAAAGCAGACTGCTGGTCAGTCAACTGTTCGGTGGTGTCGGAACAATGTCCGCTTTTGGCAAAAAAGGCATTGAACTCCTGCATCTTTTTTCCTTAAAGCTTGATCTGTCTCCACCTCTGGTTGCCTGGCATACGGCAAGGGATCGTTTTGCAGAACTCCTCTCAATCATGGCGTCAATATCCGGCACGCTGGCAAAAATTGCCAATGAAATATGCCAATTAGCTCGTGATGAAATAGGAGAGCTCGAAGAACCTTTCCATACAGGAAAAATCGGCAGCACAACCATGCCCCACAAACGCAACCCCGAATTATGCGAGCAGGTTGTTGTTCTGGCAAAACTCATCAAGGCAAATGCCGGCCTCGGGTTTGACGCGCTGATTAATGAACACGAACGTGATTACCGGAGTATTCGGTTGGAATGGGTGTCAATAACTGAAAGCTCGCTTTTTCTTACCGGAGCGCTTTCATTAATGAAAAATATCCTTAAAAATCTGATCATCCATGAAAACACTATACGAAACAATGTATCAAAAGCCGCGGCAGCGATAACCACCGAAGCAGTGATGTTTTCTCTCGGAGAAAAAATCGGCAAACAGAACGCTCATAAAAAGCTCTACGAGTTGACCATGATGGCCAGAAACAGCGAAGAGCCCATAGAAAATGTCCTGACGACTTTTCCTGATATCGTAGATAATATATCCAAAGACAAATTAAAAAAGTTGCTTGACCCGGAAAGCCAAATAGGACTATCTTCGCAGCTTGTTGAAAATGTCCTGGAACAAGCAGCCAAAACTCTTTCAGCTAACAATTTTGAAGATAAACTTTTGGATTGCCCGCTCACAAACAGATGTGTCAACGCCCAGGGTTAACTAGGGCCTAACCAGAAATATGGTTTTTTTTGCCGCTGAGCATTATTTTTTAAGCAAAGCGCATTGATAAATTAAGAGAGACCATTCTTTGATCGGTACTAACTAAGAGGATCATTTCAATGGAAGAAATAAATATCATGCTCTATCTCGGTGCCATAACTCTTGGTGCCCTGCATGCATTTGAACCGGGACACGGAAAATCGGTCATCGCTGCATATATGATCGGTACCCGGGGCCGGGCAGTTGATGGAATCCTGCTCGGTCTTATCGTCACCATCACCCATACGTTCAGTGTTATTCTCCTTGGTATCCTCGCTACCCTGCTCTCGAAAAATTTTACCGAGACTCAGCTCCATGACTGGCTCGGGCTTGTATCTGCCGTGCTTATCCTCACGGTCGGACTCTGGATGCTGAAATCGAGGATATCCGCCAACACCGGGCATTCCCATTTTCATCTGTTTGGGAAAAGTCATTGTCATCACGACCATTCCCCTGCCCCTCACAATCATGACGATCACGACCATAACCACAACCACGATGATCACCACCATACCCATGACCACAGTCACGAGCATGATCATGGTGCTCATTCACATCCAAACGACACGCATGATAAAACCAGTAAATGGAACCTGCTTCTTCTAGGTATTTCCGGAGGACTGGTTCCATGCCCCGCGGGCATAGCAACCCTTCTTGCTGCTGTTGGTGCAGGACGTATTGCTCAGGGTCTGACCGTAACCGTTTTTTTCAGCCTTGGCCTGGGCATTGTCATGATGTCAATCGGCGTTTTTCTTTCAAAGGCTGGAAAACTCACAGAAAAAATCGGCGCTAATCTTGAACTAGGACGAAAGGTCGGAATTATCAGTGCGGCAATTATTACTTGTTTAGGAGCGGTTACGCTTTTTCATTCACTGCATGGTATTCTTGCCACATAAACTATTTCGACAATTTTTTTCTTTATGCATCGAAAATTCCAACGAAAAATAAAGATCAGTAAATACCTCACCCAGGTCTTTCTTTTCTTGATTCTCCTTTCCGCCGTTCCTTTAGGGGCACACGTTGACTCGGAGAACATGCCGGATTCTGTGGCGGAAATCGAGTATAAAATTTATCTCGAATTCAAGCCCGATGATATCCTGACACTCAACAAACTCGGCATGGTGCTCTATCGTCGTAATAAACTTGATGAAGCGATTAAAACTTTTACGAAAATAATCGAACTGGATTCGAAAAACGCCGACGCCTATGACGGACTGGGACTCATCAGCGCAAATAAGCAGGATTATTTATCTGCTGTAGAATATTACCAGAAAGCTATTTTCCATAAACCAAAGGATATCTGGGTCCATTATCACCTGGGCAAATCCCTTGAAGCAATTGGCCGGTTCATGGACGCAGAAACAGCCTATGAAACTGCTTTAAATAATTACAAACAAAAATTTTCTAATCAATCACCTGCAAAAAACTCCAAATATACTGTTGAGATGATCAAGACTTCCCTTAAGAATGTTCAACTCAAACTCTCAAGCCTTCCTGAAAAGAACAACGAGGACAAATAATGATTCGGTTTCTTCTTACTGTTTTTCTGACCATGACAATCTTATCGGCATGTACCCCACAAGCGCCAACCAGCCAGGAAAAACCCACCTATAAAATCGGCTACATGATCTGTGACAGTGAAAAAGAAACCCTTGCCCGGTTTCTTCCTTTGACCAAATATCTCAGCAAAAAAATGGGGGTAAATTTTGAAGCCGTAACCATTGACACGATAAATTTCCCCAATGAAGTGGAAAACCTCGACTTCACACATACTAATTCACTGCTCTATATTATGATGCACCGCTTTAATGGAGTGGATATCCTGGCCGTTGAAAAAAGAGGATCCCTCGGGGCACGTTCCAAGGGAATCATCGCGGTGCTCAAAAAAAGCGGCATAAAAACCCTCAGTGACCTTAAAGGAAAAAACATGCTCTTTGGCCCGATGCTCGCCCCTACCGGCTTTATGAGCCAGATTGATATCTTGCAGAGCGGAGGAATCGATCCGGAAAAAGACCTGGTTTTTTATACGATACCGCGTGGGTCATTCAAGCACGAGAAAGTCATTTACGGAGTTATGTACGAAAAATATGATGCCGGAGCTTTCCCCTTCAATGATTTTGAACTGATGTCCCAGGATGGCAGGATTGATCCTGAAGATTTCATTATACTTGCTGAAGGACCGGTCATCCCATACTGTAATTTTGCAGCGACGCAAAAAGTTGACGAGTCTTTTGCCAAAAAATTCAAAAAAGAATTATTGGCGATCCGACCAGAAGACACAGTGGAAATCGACGGTGAAACCGTCAAGGTCCTTAGCAAAGCATTAATCGACGGTTTTGAAGATATTACTGATGCTGATTTCAATATAGTCCGCGAAATGGCAAAACGTACCAATATGCCTCCTTATCAAAACTATTAGCATCTTAATCAATCCCCCTTATTTCCTATATAACTAGGCTCTAGAAATATTATATGCTATTATGGAAAAGTTACGATGACCCTACGATCATAACCCTGAATCATCCCCAAATATGAGGTTTTTTGAATGCAAACTCCTTTAAACTCCAGAGGCATTTACGCCCTTGTTCTTTTCTGCATATTCTTTCTGGGCACTCCTTTTAATTCTCTTGCCTCGTCCATAAAAATTGAAGGCAGAGTTTTTACTGAATCAGGACCGATGGCCGCGGCCAAGGTTTTTATCTATAAAACCTTTGAAGAAATAGAAGCAGAAACCCCTTTTATGGTCTCAGAGCCCACCGACTCTAATGGCGTATATCAGGTTGAACTTCCACCGGACAATTATTATTTCACCGCAACCGGTCTTGATAACGGCAAAATTTTTAAAGCCTACCATGGAAGTAATCCGGTAAAGGTAGAGAAGGAAAACATCTGGCTTACACTTATGGCAAATGAGGTCAAAAAACCAGTGTACTCCGACGGCCCGACTTCCGTTAAGGGACTTGTTACCTATAAGGGTGAACCGATTAAAGATGCCTATGTAGCCCTTTACCGATTTGGCACCAAGCAGCTTAAGGGACTTGGTTTCAGAACCGAATCCATTAATAACGACGGCACCTTTAACCTGTCTGTTCCTGCTGGTAAATTCATGCTGGTATCAAAAAAAATGGTGGATAAAAAAAGAATCCGCCCTTTGCGCGGCGGGGATCTTTTCTGCTATTACCCGGAAAACCCGCTGGAAGTAAAATTCGATCAGACTGTTTCCGTTGAAATTCCCTGTTACCCAAAAAATGACCGTAAATCTTTTGCGGATGTCCCTGAAATCAAAGAAAATAATTATGTGACCATGGACAACCTTTCTTCGGAGTCGCAATTCGGCATACGAGGGAAAATTACTGACCTTGAGGGAAAACCTGTACCGAATATTTTCGTCATGGCGCATCACACCCACACTCCGGTCTTCATGATGTTTAACATCAGTCATGGCTCAGAATATGTCGGAGAGACGGACAAGGACGGCAATTATTTCATTCCAGTGGACCAAGCGGGTGACTATTATATAATTGCCAGAAATACTCTTGGCGGCGGACCCCATCGCGGTGATATCTACGGACTTTACGGCGGCAATGCCATGCATGTTGTGAATCTCAAAGAAAAGCAAATGGTTGAAGGAATAGATATTGCGGTTAGCTCCGCACTGGACGAAAAATATCTTTCCACCCTCCGGTATCTGGATTCACCTAACAAGCTCGAAATCAAAGATGCAGCCCTTACCGATTACACCATTGCCCAGGATACACTGATGAGCGGCAAAATCGAAATCACCGGCACATTGCTTGTTAAACGAGGAGTCACCCTGACCATCGCCCCGGGTACCATTGTAAGTTTTACAAAAATTGACCGGGACAATAACGGAATCGGCGACGGCGAAATCACCGTTGAAGGAAGAATCGTCGCCCGCGGCACCAAGGAAGAAAAAATCTACTTCCAGTCAGCAGAAAAGATCCCCCAGAACAAAGACTGGGCATATCTTCTGGTATTGGCCACCGCATCGGACAGCGTCTTTGAATACTGTGACATCCAGAATGCCTTTACCGGAATGCAGATTCACTATTCAAACGCCAGCATATCTGATTGTCTTTTCCACAACAACCATGAGGGCCTGCGTTTCAACCGGACCAATCTGGTTATGGAACACAGCACCTTCATTAATAACGATATAGGATTCCGCTTTGCCCGCCTCGAAGGCCGGGTTTTCCTGAGAAACAACCTGATAACCAAAAATGATGTGGGAGCCTTATTCATGAGACCTCATGTTAACACTGTTGATTTCAATGAACCTCAATTCAACCTGGAACCACCAGTCTTGTTAAATAATAATATTTATGACAATCTCGGCTATGATTATAAAATCGGCGATCGGCAGTCCATTAACGTTGACATCCGGAACAACTGGTGGGGGTCGGCCAATGAGCAGGTAATTGCCGATCGAATTTATGATAAACACGATGACGAAATCCTGGGGGAAGCGCTTTTTGAGCCCTTTCTTAAAGAATCGGTATTGGATGTCGGGGTACGATGAGCCCTTGCAGATAATGATATGCTTTGTTCATTCTACCGGTGATAACTATTACAGTAACTCCATGCGTTACTCTTCTTGACTAATGTTTTCCATACTGAGAATCTGTTACACATTTGTATTGGTGGGAATCTTCGGGCTTTTTTCCCACATGGAATGTTCTGCCCGCACCTTGACGGAAAACACTGTCTGGCAAGGAAACATAACCGTTGAAGAAGATATCCTGATCCCTGCGGGAATTACCTTAACGGTAAAACCCGGCACAGCTATTACTGTAGTACCATCAGACAGCACCAAGACCGATCCTGAATACCTTTCACCGCTTACCGAAATAACTGTACGAGGAATACTTCGATTTCTCGGCACCCCATCTGCGCCGATTTTTTTCAAGGCGGACAAAACTGAATATTCAACTGAATGGGCCGGCATCATTATTGACGGAGGATCAGCAACGCTCAAACACGGCACAATTGAAGATGCGAACGCGGCAATCCAACTATTCAGCGGCTCTCTCGCTGCGGACCACATCATTCTCACGAACAATAAATACGGGGTGATCGTCCAGAGCAATGAGACCGTTGCAAGCATCACAAATTCAACGATCAGCAAGAATGATTATGGCATACTGAATTTGCGAAAGTCGCAGGTTAAACTCAATAATACCCTGGTCGCGGCAAACGCCAAAAAAGATATTATTTCACTTGAAGACTTGCCTGCTTATTCCCTTCCGCCAGAGCCTCAGCAGGAAAAAGAAATAAGCCGCAGCTATGAGGATATGGTCCTTCTGGGAGACACAATCTGGCAGGGAAGAATCCAGATCAACGGTCTCATCCGGCTCCCGGCAAAAAACAGGCTGATCATCCTTCCCGGCACAATCATTGAATTTTTTAAAAAAGATACCAACAACGACAATATCGGAGAAAACGGCCTGCTTCTCCAAGGTGTTCTTATTGCCAAAGGTACTGAAAACAAACCGATTATCTTCCGCTCCGCTGAAACAGAAAAGAGCCAAGCTGACTGGGACGCGATCAACATCATAAACAGTGACGGCGCCCAGAATCTCATCGAACATTGCCGAATTGAAAACGCCTACCGGGGCCTGCATTTCCATTTTGCCAATGTTTCCGTGAAAAAATCTTTTTTTTCACACAATTACCGCGGAATACAGTTTCAGGAATCTGCAGTTGAGGTTGCCGACAATATATTCTTTGCCAATAAAAACGCAATCCAGGCCAGGGATTCGGAAATTGTTTTTACCGGCAATTCGATTATCGACAATCTCTCTGGCGCTAATTTTTACCGCGCTTCAATCCGTATAGAAAAAAATCTTTTCCAGCATAATATGACCTACGGTTTAAAAGTACGTGAAGGGTTTCCGGTTGTAACGCTGAACACCATGGAATCAAATCGTTACGGCCTGATGCTTCATGATGCCAAATACGGCGACATCAACAACAATCTGCTGCTTAACAATATTGAGTCCGGGATTTCATTCCGTGATGTTGACAATATCGAACTAACTGGAAATTATATTCACTCCAATAATTTCAGCGGGTTGAGCATCAACAATTCAAGCGCTGAAATCAATAATAATTCATTTACGGAAAATGGTATTCGAGGCATTGGCATCCGCGAGTTCTTCGGCAAGATTGAAGGCAATTTTTTCAGCAATAACAAGCTGTATGCCATAGAAAATGAAGGAATAACCGATGTCGACGCTGCTGGTAATTCCTTTGATAATCAGCCGGTTGAGACAATTATTTTTGATAAACAGGATAATCCCAGTCAAGGGAGGGTAATAACCGAACCCCTGGCCCAATCCACGCCGATATTTTCCTGGCCGTTCGAAATGCTGGAATCCGATCTTTCATGGTATGGCCGCATTCATATTGCCAGACCATTCCTTATACCTGACAAAAAAACCTTGCACATCATGCCGGGTGCATCCATCGAAATTGCCGATCAGGCAGAAATTCTTGTTCAAGGAATAATAAATGCGACAGGTACTCCTGAGAAAAGAATCCTTTTCACATCAGCCTCCTCCCCAAAAAAACCTGAAGCCTGGGGAGAAATCAGGTTGGAGTATGCTGATGGCAGCGAATTTCAGTTCTGTGATTTCGAATACGGCAGCTGGGCCGTTCATTGCCATTTCACAAATCTTGTGATCTATGGCTGCAGCTTTTCGAATAATTACGGCGGGATGCGATTCAGAAGCGGTCCTGTGACAATAAGCCAATCAAAATTTTCAAACAATATAATCGGCATACGATCCTTTCTCGGTATTGCCAAAATCGAAAACAATCTGATAACTGATAATGAAAAAGGCATATTTGTCCGTGAAAAGGCAAACGGGTTGAGCATTACAGCCAATAACATTTTCCTAAACCATGACTATAACGTCCGAATCGGAGAATTTAACAAGGAAGACCTTGATGCTCGGGAGAACTGGTGGGGACCAACAGAGAACCCTAAAGATTTATTTTTTGACGCCAACCGGGAACCCGGAATCGGTTATGTCATTTACGAACCAGTTCTCTCAAAACCAGTGGAATTGGAGATATTCAAATAAGAAATTATTGCTGATTCAGCTGAATCCTTCGTTATAATTTCTTGATTTATTCAAGCGTTCCTATGAAAAAATATGCTCTATTAATAATTGCATTTATTGTGTATTGTCAGGTTGTTACACTTGATAATGGACATGCCGAGGAAGCACAGATCGCCACCCTTAACGGCGTTGTTATTGATGTGGCAGGAAACCCTGTTCAATATGCTGAGATCTTTGTATATGATTCAAAAGATATCAGAAGACCTGCCGATTACATTTCTCCAAAAACCGATGCTACGGGAAGGTACCAGGTTATCGTAAAACCCGGAAATTACTGGGCGGTGGCTCGTGTCAGGAAAGGAGAAAAATACGGCCCCCTCAAACCGGGCGATAAACACTCCGGCGAACCATTGGCATTTGAAATTGAAAATAACGAAACCCTTGCAGAAGATTTTACGGTTGTCAATCTCAAGGAATCGTCACAATTAATCCATAAAACCCGGGAAGGTTTTTTTAAAATCCAGGGCACGGTTATTGATCATCAAGGAAAACCTCTCAAATCATCTTATGTGTATGCAAACAACATCAACAACAAACGGGGAATTCCCGATTACATCTCTCCCTGGTGTGACGATCAGGGGAAATTTACTCTTTTTGTTCCGGCTGGTAAGTTTTTTGTCGGCTACCACACTGAGTTTCCACCGGACGACACGAACAAATTCCAACTGGAATTAAATATAGACAACCATTTGCAGGATGTAATTATTACCTCAAAAGAGTAAAATGATTATTTGCAACATTAGAATAACCAATCGAAATCAATTCACCAGGAGGCATATCTGATGAAACACCTATTTATTTATCTGACCTTGGCAATATCAATCTTTATAACTAACAACACTCAGGCCTGCGTTGGCAGGATACTTACCATCGGAACGATGAATGCCAACCAGGAGAAACTGCTTGCTGAAATGATGGCTGTGATCATCAACGAACGGACCGGGACCACGGTGACTATTTCCTATTTCAATAACAAGGAGGAACTGTACGCGGCAGTGAAAAAAGGCGAGGTCAGCATTCTCATCGAAAATACTGATCGGGCAATGGAAGTTCTCAGCAAAAAAGTCACTGGAAGCAATTCGGAAATTTATAAATCAGTAAAAGAAGATTACAGAAAAAATCTTGATCTGGTCATGCTCGATCCTCTTGGTATCACCCCCTCATCCACCAAAGATGGCGACCTTTTTTATGTGCCGATCATAACAACTGAAGTCTTAACCGACTACCCTGCTCTTCCAAGGGTAATCAATAAGCTCTCGGGTGTATCGGAGGACAAAACCTTCGGCAAGATGCTTAGCGCAATTGATTCCGGTAAAAAACCACGAGGAGTTGCTAAAGATTATTTGAAAAAGAAAAAATTGATTTAACGAAACAAGTATTGAGCAGGTTAGATCTGCTTGTTTCATTATAGAGATTATTTGGGCTCGGCGTCTAACTCCGGGCTCATCTTTTTCTGAAGGGTCTTTTTCTTGCGGAGCGGATTAATCTTCTGCTCGGGATTTCGTTCAGGAATCGTATAAACCGTAATGTTTATACCGTAGATTACCTGTCCTTCCTTGCCAGTTATCGCTGCAATATTCGCATCTCCCAGACGGCCGATATATTCTCCTGAAACTGGCTGTCCGCCACCGTAACCCGCACGAACCGACAGGTTATACTTGCTGCCGGGTGAAAGGGTGAGTGCGTATTTGCCGTCCTTATCCGTTCCCTGAAAGGTTGTTATCGGTTTCCTGATCTTATCCCCTTCCCGGAACGCAATAATCTTTGCGCCCTCAACAGGTTTTCCGTTTTCATCACGGATCACCCCTTTGACCGTGAAATATTTCATTTCAAAGTTTCGCCTCAGGCCCAGTGGCATTTTCCCGGAAAGTTCGCCTGTATCAGTATTTGTTTCTGCCTCAATAATAAAAATTTGAGGATCGCCTTGCTCATTAAAAGCAGTAAATGAGTGCTCGCCTTTTTTCGGGGGACCAATACTCTTGAGAGATCTTCCCAAAATAACTCCCACATAATATTTCCCTGGAATGAGTTTTGCCGTAAAGCGAGAATCTTTTTCCAGTTGAGTAAGGTGATCTGGGACGCGACGATTATTATCCTGGCCTGAAGGAGGACCCAATTCAACATTAAAAAAAGCGACAATCCCGGTAATTTCATTTGATTTATCCGGTTTAACTTTTACGGAACCGGAAATTGTCCCTTTGCCTGAGGAGGAACCCGCAACATGACAAGGAAAAAACAAAACAAAATAGACGAAAACAAAAAGTATGGTTGGGAATGATTTGCTGATTAAAGTTTTCATTATGGGGTTTCAAAAAAATAAATCGTGTTTACAGTCAGGAAATTAACGCACACCGACTACTGGAGGTACTTTCAAAAATGGATCATACAAAACCACGCCCAGCTCGTCATCATCATTTTTATCAAAGATATGATCAGAAATAACTGCGGAAGAATCGCTTCCCCACCAATTATTCTTCATTGATAGATCAATTGCCTGCCTGTCACCCATGGAAAAATCATATTTACTGTTTGCATAGATACTGTTTTCTTCAAATACCGGCGGCTCGATAACCTTGTGAAGGTTGTCAAAATCAACCGCATTGATATGCTGATGAACAAACTGAATACCGATGCCATTATTGGTAACAAGGTTATGTCGTAAAAGCACCTTGCCCTCAAGTCTGGAAAACTTAATACCAACACCATTATCAATAAAACTATTGCGTTCTGCGACAAGGTTAACGGTATTAAAATGAAGGCCCTCGTTATTTTTATGAAAAAGTGAATCCGTAACCGTGGCATTTGAATAATGACTCTGGATGCCTGAGTACCCGTATTCAAAAACGCAATGCTCAAACACATTGGGTGCGCCGGATGCAATAATGTTTACATACGACCAGTCTTTAGGCTTGGGTTCTTTTTCAGCTGAGGTAAAGGTAATTTTACGCTCTGATGAACCGCGGGCGATTATTCTACCCTCGACCATGATTTCTCCATCGCCGATATTATTGTTGTCCCGGTCGATTCGTTCAAATTTGACCGTTGCCCCAGGTTCTATTTCCAGGGTAACGCCGCGCTTAATGGATACCACGCCATTGACTAGAATATTTCCGGCCCAAACCGTATTTTTATCAATAGTAATATCGGATCCGATCGCAATATTCACTAGTCGGACAGGTTCATTAACCGGGCGATCGATCTCCCGGGCCATGGTACCACCGGCAACGATATCCACATCCTCAACCAGATCACCATTGTTAAAAATTACTTTATGCATGGGATTATCCTGATAAAGGCCGTAGACTTCTCCACGATGCGGCCCGTCTCCCAAGGTATCCCTTGCAACAACAAAATATTCTCCGGATGTATCAATGGGGATAAAGTAATTACCGTCTTTATCGGTGCGAGATGAATACTGCGTTCCATGGCTCAAATGATACATTTGAAAGACCGGAGCGGTATTTTCATAGGCCATTACATAGATGTTGTGAATGGCTTTGCCATCGGCATCAACAACCTTACCCTTAATACCTGAGCCCCTTGAAGCAGAAAGATCCTCAACTGTGATAAAATCATTTGTTTTCACTTCCGGGATATCAATAAACGCGGTACGGTCGCCCTTTGGATAACTCGGTATTTCTATATGAGCGATTTGCCCTTCTTTGACTTCTACGGGATTTGCAGGAAAATAACCGAAAAGGTCCCCACGTTGGGGTGGACGGATACCTGAACTTCCGATAAGTTTTTTTGCGACTAGTACATATTTCCCAGCAGATATCGGAATGTGAAACGAGCCGTCTTGATTAATCGATTCGGTTTTAAGACCAAGGCCCTTAAAAGTTTTGGCCGTTGGGAGGTAAATAGAAATATAGGCATCCTTAAGAGGCTTTCCTTTAAAGGTGACCAAACCGGAAATTGATGTTTCTCCAGGACTATAACGTGCAGAAGTTACTGGATTTGCCATTAAAGCCAGCCAGACATTTTTATCACAAATTGCAAAGGGATTGTTGCCATGAAAAGCAAAATAGTCTTTGCCGTTATGTTTTCCTGAGGTTGTAAAATAATAAGAGCCCAAAGGCATTTCAATTGAAAACAATCCTTCTTTGTCAGCAGATTTCGAAGATTTAAAAACCACCCCTGCTTCAATATCTTCAAAAGCTTTATAGGCGTTTACAATCCCGCCCACAAAAGGACCATCCTCAGTGAAAATTCTTCCCTCAATGCGAGCGTCAGCAAATGCGCTTGAAGTAAAGATGGCAAATAACAGTATCAGAAATAAAGGTATTCGACTTAACATGGTTAGCCTAACTTACTTAAAAAAACGAGAGCTGTATTAATACAATTCTCTACAAAAAAGAGAAGGATACCTGTTGCCAGGTATCCTTCTCATGTGGTCATTATCCGCTATCTACTAAATTCTTGAGAATTAATCACCTATTCTTCATCAGTTACAATTTGCAGGATCGATTACTTTAGCGCCGCTTGGAATAGGATTACTAGAAGAAATCGAACCGGTGGCTTTGGTAATGTAGAATCCATCAAACCTCATACCATTCTCTTTGGCCCAGACTGTTATTGAATAAGTTCCAGTTGAATTAATTTGAATCTGAGCGTAACTCGGTCCACTACCATCCCGGTCTCGAGCCCAATCCCACGTGGTATTGGTTGAAGAGGGTGTTTGAACATTGCCTACCATGGAGCCGTCAACCCCGTACCAGAGGGAGTTATCTCCACTGCTGCCATTATCACGGCCCCGGAACCAGATTCTGTATGTTCCGGTTTCAGTGAAGTTCAGGTCATACTCTGCAGGAGAACCACCAGGTGAATAGGAACTGCTGTTATAAGTTGCATACAGATAGGTTCCGCCATTTGCACTGGAAAGATCGGTTCTCAAACTCCAGTTGTTGCCGCCAACATTATAGTCTTCAGCCTCTACATAGGTTCCGGCAGGATCCACATCACAAGCTGTGTTTATTGGCGGTGGTGGTTCATAACTGCCACCGTCTCCGACATTATTGTGAACCGGGGTGCCATTATCAAAGGTAGGCACATCATAATTTGTGCCATTATGATTAACCCTTGTCATGTTAAAACTGATTGAAGAGTTTCGCCAGTTTCTGTCCTGGTCTCTGGACGGCCTACCGCCCTCGCCATAACCACTCCTGCCTTCCATAGTGGAACCTTCACCGGTTCTGGATGGCTTGAATTCACTCATAAAGATGTTAAATGTGCCTCTGCCTGGAGCGTCACCATTTTCTTCATACCAGCCAGGCCATGAATTGGGTTTAGCATGGTAAGGCGTTACATCATGGCAGGAGAGGCATGCACCGAAGTCCTGAATGTATCCAGTAGTATTATAAGAATGTACAGTTCTTGTGGGATTCAAACCCTGTACATATCCATTGGAATTAATATGACATTCGCGGCACGCACCCTGAACTGGTGATTCCGATTTTGTGGTCGGTACTGCGTGACAGTGGTTACAATTTCCGTTCGTAGCATTGGTGTTGCTATGGTGGTCAGGGGTAGCGTGACATCGATCACAGGTAATCAGCGTTCCGGCAACACCTTCATTTATAATCGCCTGGTAAGCAGTTTTATGGCAAGCCAGACAGCTTATGTCGCGCTTATCAACATGCTCGACAACCACATTAGCAGAATGGCAATTCAAGCAACCATTCTGCGGTACATCAGTATCATGGGTTATTGAATTTGTATGATCAAGCCCAACATGGCAGGCTGTACATTCGACAATATTTCCATCCCTGCCGGATGCTATTGCTGCTGCATATTTCGGGTTGTTTGGATCATGGCATGTAGAACAATCTGTATCAGCATGCTCGGTTACAACATTTTCAACATGGCAGTCAACACAGGCGATGGTAGTATCAGCAGGGAATCTTGTCATATCATGTGCTGACTCATGACCTGTAATGTCCTTATGGCAGGCAGAACAAAGGACCGTATTATCTGCTTTACCGGACGCTAT
>JAHJJF010000008.1 GCA_018823135.1 Pseudomonadota bacterium | reverse complement strand
TTTCACTAAAATACTTCATCAGCACCGGCAGATATCACCGCAATTACATCCAACCGCTTTATCGATTTTTACCGGCATGGATTCAACAACCTTTTCAACCAGATGCGAAAAGGCTTTAATTGCCGGGCTTTCCGCTTGTGAGGAGAGATACGGTTTTCCATCATCGCCGCCGATCACCACCAGTGGATCCATGGGAATTTTGCCAAGAAAAGGAATACTGAATTCCCTTGCCGTTCTCTCACCGCCACCCGATTTGAAAATCTCAACCGTTTCGCGGCAATGGGGGCAGACAAAACCGCTCATGTTCTCCACAAGGCCGACAATCTGCATTTTTACATGTTTACAGAAATTAATGGATTTTCGGACATCGGCCAGTGCCACTTCCTGGGGAGTCGTAACAATCAGTGCATAGGCATCTTTTATGGTACTCGAAACCGTCAGGGGTTCATCTCCGGTTCCCGGAGGCGCATCAACAACCAGATAATCGAGCTCACCCCAGTCAATATCCGAAATGAACTGACGGATGGCCTGGATCTTCAAGGGTCCGCGCCAGATAATCGGATCATCCCGGTCTGCCATCATGTACTCCAACGAAATAACACTCAAATTATCATTATATTTCATGGGCGGAATAAGCCCGCCCTTTACCTCTACATCGCTCAGACTCTGAGTCAAATTAAGCATCCGGCAGATATCCGGGCCATGGAGATCAACATCAATAAGACCGACCTTATATCCCCTGTTGGCAAGCCCCAGGGCAAGATTGGTGGAAACCGTGCTCTTCCCCACTCCGCCCTTGCCGCTCATTACGAGTATCTTGTTTTTGATTTTATCCAGTGATGATTTTATGATCATATTCTGCATGGCAATTTTCGCATCAGGCGAACCACAGGTGCCGCCTTTGCCTTTACTGCTGGGACAGCTCTTTTTATCACATGCTTCTGACATTTAAATAAACCTCCTGAAATAAAGCTCAACTGAAAAAATTACGGAAAGAGATATCCGGGTCTTTGATTTTTATAATTATAGAAAATTTTCACTTCCGGAACAGGTAACCCTATATACAGTAATGCCGGATGATTGAAAAGCCAAAATAAAATACAAAATCAACTGAATCATTGAAGCTTCAGCCGCAGGAAAACCCAGGGAGATCTTTAATAATCCAGGTCGTCCAGCCAAAGAGAATGTACTTAATTTGTTATGATCAATAATACCAGTTATTTCCATTTTTCCTTTTGACACCTGACACAAGCATCCGTATACTTAAAATTACCATGCCGCATTAAAAACCGCTGAATGCCGTTGGAGATTCGTTAACCTGAACCGCTGGTATTATAAAAAGGTGAAAGATGGAGAATCAAGTACCCGAAGATGGAATTATCAAACAGATAGCAAAATTGATAGACCAGATTGAAACCAGCGGTTCGACACTGACATCCATCAAAAGCATTGTTACCGGAATTCTTGGGATTATAAACAGTCCTGATTCAAGCCCCAACGACCTCAAGGAACTCATAGAGATCGACCCTCCCCTGGCAGCTAAAGTCCTGCGGGTGGCAAACTCTCCGTATTATGCCTCGCACCGGACGATAAGTGATATTGACCAGGCCATCATCTGGATTGGGTTTGATGCCCTGCAGGAAATCGTCCTCACCCAGAAATTCAGTGAAATTTTCAAAAACGGTACGGAATCCTATGGTTTTTCTCTGGAAGCATTATGGAGACACAGTCTTGCCGTAGCCCTGCTTTCAAAAATTATTTATCGCAGGGAATACGGCGAAAAGGGCAATAATGCCTATGCCGCCGGCCTGCTTCACGATATTGGCATCATTGTTGAAGAGCAATTCCGCCACGACCAATTTAAAAAAATTCTCAAAGCCTACCATGAAAGCGGCAACAACATCACCAAAGCGGAGAAAGATATTCTCGGTTTTGACCACGCACAGTTAGGAAAAACCCTTGCCGATCACTGGAATTTCCCCCTTGAACTGGTTACCGCCATCGGTTGTCACCACAACCCGGATAAGGCTGAGCAGGAACATGTGAGACTGGCAAGTACTTTGTATGTTGCGGACTTTCTCGTTTTAAAAAACAATCTGGGTTTCTGTGACGCCGGGGTTAATGACTCTAAAAAATTTGCCGAAATCGCCAAAAGTCTGAAACTTACGACGTTTTCAATCAAAGCTCTGCTTGCTGTTCTCCTTGAAGATCTTGAAAAAATGGAAGACAAGGGAGGGTTTATTAAATGAGCGGCAGCAAACATCTTGAGGATTTACAGGAGAGAATCCGGGAGCTTGAAACCGACGTCAGGCATCTCAATAACGAACTGCGGCTCACCAGAAACGAAACCGGAGACGCCGCAAAAAAATATTTTGATATCCATTTCAAACTCGATCAGAAGGTCAAGGAGCGCACCCGGGAGCTTGAAAAATCCAATAAAAATCTAAAACTGGAAATAAAGTCCCGCAAGAAGGCGGAAAAAGAAAGAGAAAAACTCATTACCGAACTTCGCAAGGCTCTGGCTGAAATCAAGACTCTCCGGAATATTATTCCCATCTGTTCAAAATGTAAAAAAATTCGTGACGATCAAGGTATATGGAACCAGATCGAGGCATATTTCAACAAACATGCCGACGCCAGATTTACCCACGGTCTCTGTCCGGACTGCATCCATAAGCTTTATCCTGAACTTGATATAGATGATGCGGATCTCATCCAAAAATAACTCCCGATGACCCCATACCTTCTTGTGCCGATTATCTTTCTCGGAGCGGCTTTTACCCAGGGAATCTCCGGATTCGGTTCGTCTCTGGTTGCCATGCCGCTGCTGCTGCTTTTTCTGGATGTAAAAACCGCGGTCCCTCTCTGTGTTCTCTGCAGCCTGATCATTACCGGCCATTTAACCATGAGACTCAAGAGTCACATGGAGATTTCCAAAATTCTGCCATTATTCATCGGTTGTGTTCCCGGGGTGTTTTTAGGCACGATTTTTCTTAAAAATGCAGATCAGAATATCATTAAACTGCTTCTTGGAATAATGCTGGTTTGTTATGCGGGCTATGGACTGTTTATCAAATTACCCGATCTTGTCCTGCACCGATTCTGGTCGTACCCGGTGGGATTCGCAACCGGGGTGATCAGCTCGGCATTCAGTGCCGGCGGACCGCCGACCATCATTTACACAACACTCAGCGGCTGGGCAAAAGATACGATCAAGGCAACTCTTTCCGGTTTTTTTCTGCTCACCAGCCTGGCCATTATTACGGTCCAGGTATCCACAGGCCTGACGACAATCACCGTTCTCAAGCTTTTTCTCAGCGCCGCGCCGGCAGTGGTGATCGGCACCTGGGCCGGGCATTTTTTCTATGACAAAATTTCTCCCAAAACCTATATCAGGACCATCCTCATTCTCCTTGCCCTCATGGGAATCATGATGATATGGTCAGCAATCTGAAATTACTGCGGGTTTATCCATGGAAGATCAAAAGCATAAAGACAAGAAGCCGGAACCCTCCTTTGCCTGCGCAATTTGCGGCCGCATATTCCCCATGAGTGAGCTTGCAGATGCCTGTTCCGGCGAACCGCTCTGCAAGGACTGCTATGCCGAGAAAGAAAGCTGCGGCTGCGCTGATTGATATTTTTCATGAGGAGATTTTTTTTGTGTAAAATAGATGGTTTCGCAGGTTTTCTGCTCCCGACAGAAAAACCGATGCCATGAACCTTACTGACACTCACGCCCATATCTGCGATCAGTCCTTTGATGCGGACCGGGACCAGATTATCCGGCAAGCCGAAAACGCCGGGATATCCCATATCATTGCCGTGAGCGAAACCCTTGATGACATCAAAAAAAACCTCACGCTTGCCGAAAAATTCCCGCAGATCCTTGTGGCAGGCGGCCTTTGCCCTGAACATCTCGACCTGGATCAGACAGAAAGCATTATTAATTATATCAGAGATAACCGGGAACGGTTCATTGCCATTGGTGAAGTCGGGCTTGATTTCTGGATTGTTCAGGATGATTCGCAAAAAGAACTTCAAAAAGAAATTTTCGGAAAATTCATTGATCTGGCGATCAAACTCGATCTGCCGTTAAACGTTCATTCTCGATCCGCTGGCAGGCAGGCGGTGCAGCTTCTTCTTGAAAAAAATGCCAAAAGAGTCCAGATGCATGCCTTTGACGGCAAATACTCTGCAGCTCTGCCGGCAATAGAGGCTGGATACTTTTTCTCAATGCCGCCCTCGGTGAACAGATCACCCCAGAAGCAGAAACTCATCAAACGCCTGCCCCTTTCCGTGCTTCTTCTCGAATCAGACAGCCCGGTTCTGGGGCCGGACCCAAAAACACGAAACGAACCGGCAAATCTGCTTATCGGACTTGAAGCCATTTCCAAACTGACAAAAAATCCCAGGAAAAAAGTAATCCAGGCGGTAATTGAAAACACCTCCAGGCTCTACGGAATAAAATAACCTGGATTATTCTCTTGAGAGCTCCCGGCATTTTTCCGTTGTCCAGGGCACAACGGTTACATCTTTGAAGGTCTCCCCGCCGCGCCAGACCCGCATATCAATTGTATCACCCGGCCGGACTTCGGTATTGAGCAGGATCGCAGCCGGGGCAATATTGACAACGCTCTTACCGTTTATTCTGATGATGATGTCATCAGGCCTTATCCCGGCTGCGTGCGCCGGCCCGCCGACCATGACGCTTGCGGCCAGGGGAAACACATCTTTGCTGTTGGTGGTAAAAGGTATCCAATACAGCCCGGAACATCCCTGCCAGAGCTTTCTCTGATTGAAACTGAGAGTTCCGGATACATTTTTGGGCAACCCTTTCAGGGCAATGCTGACGATCCTCTGGATGGCTATTGACGTACTTCTTGAACCCACATTTACACTGGCCCGGCCGGTGTAGAGCAACTTTTGGGAATCCGGTTCAAACAGGGAAACAATCATCTGGGATGTCAGGGCTGTAACTATTTCACCGTCTTTACGGCTTTCCCTTCCGGGACGGTCCTGGATGTCCTCTTCGCCATCAACCATGCGGCCTGGGATTCCGGACGGATTAAACAGGTTGTCCTGGGGCTTGTATACATAATCCTTCAAAGGCAATCCTGCCGGCATCATCCCCAAACCATCGGAGGCCAGAAACGGATTCAAATTAAGGCCCGGCGCATCATCCACCCGGCCGACAACCGTCACGAGAAAATCCGGTTTCCGGTCACCGGCAACCGGGGTATACCCCAGATACATCAGGTATGATCCGACCATGAATCTGATTACCTGACCTTCATTGCCATTCAGTTGATTCAAATCATTCCTGCCTTCCGGTGCAATAATTGCAAAATACTCTTTCCGGTCAAAATCGGTCAACGGATCAAGATTGAAGTCATTTTGAATTGTCTCACTGGCAATTACCGTATGGCCTAATGGATTCTCGCGTGCCCCGAATTCATTGAGCATTGTGACCGCCTGGGGTATTTTCATTTCCTTCGCCCACATGAGATGGGTGAAGCCGTAATTATCTTTACCATCCAGGTCCGCGCCGTTGAGCAACAGCAGTCTAACGGTTTCCCGGTGGCCGTTCTCAAGGGCAGGTCTTAAAGCCGTATGCCCACGGGCATCCTCCTCCCAGATATTCGCCCCTTTATCAATGAGTAATTTGATAATTTCAGACTCGCCGATATTCGCCGCCCACATCAAAGGGGTGAGCATGGTGCCGCTGTTTGGTTTTTTATTAACGGATGCGCCCAGATCCAGAAGCTTTTTCACCATGGAAATATTTCGGTTGGTAATCGCTGCAATAAGTGGCGTCTGTTCGAATTCAGTCACAGCATTGAGATCCGCGCCCATTTCAAGAAACAGGTCAACTATATCCGGATGGCCGTAGCGCGCCGCTTCATGAAGTGCATTTCTGGCGTTATAAGCCATCCCTGCTTTAACAAAAAGCTTCACTGAATCCAAATCACCCTTTTTTACGGTATCAAGGTATCCCTCAACGGAAAAAGCAAGCCCACGCTTTTCAAGCTCCTTGAGATTCCGGATATTTTCCCCGTCCTTTATCGCCAATCGAAGCAGCTCGGCTATCGAGATATGCCCCTTGCTCAGTGCAATCCCCAGAGCTGTATGGCCGTCCTGGGTTTTTGCGGCGGGCGAGGCTCCTTTATCAAGAAACAACTTCACGAGTTCTTCCTCGCCCCGGTCCGCAGCAGTCATAAGCGCCGTAAAGCCTCGTTTGTCGGCAACATTAAGATCCACGCCTTTTTCGAAAAGTATGTTCAGCAGATCACTGTCGCCGCCTGCCGCCGCATACATCAGGACAGTAATTCCCCGATCATCAGTGGCATGTGGATCTGCGCCTTTTTGAAGCAATAAATTCACAATATCCGGGTTTCCTCCGAGGGCGGCGGACATCAGCGGGCTCGCTCCGTCCTTGCTGCGCAAGGAAGGATCAGCGCCCTGTTCGAGAAATAACTCGACAAAATCAATTTCATCTTCACGTGCCGCCCACATGAGAGGCGTCTGGCCGAACGCATTCGATAAATGAATAGATGCCCCCTTTTCAAGGAGGAGCCGGGCGGTTCCCTTAAAATGCCCCTTGATCGCCAATATGAGTGGGGTGCCGTATTTATCCGATGCATTGATATCCGCACCGCTTTCTATAAGAATCCTGGCAATTTCAATATACCCCTTGACCAGAGCAAAACCGAGACATGTGGCCCTTCCAAGTTCGTTGCTTGCGATATTGGGATCAGCGCCGTTTCTGACCAATATTCCAACAACGACTTTATTGTTCTTCTGCACCGCAAAAAATAACGCAGTCATCATATCATTATTCACTGCATTGACTGCTGCTCCGGCTTTCAGCAATAATTCGACTATCCGCGGGAACCCCTTGTAGGCCGCATCCATAAGCGGTGTAATGCCGCCTCGTTCCTTATCTGCGGTGTTTACTTCCGCGCCTGCCTCAACAAGCAGTTTGACAATTTCGTAATAGCCCTTGTCAGTGGCAAGCGCCAATGCCGAGGTCTCAGTTTTTTGGTCCCAGCGGGAGTTAACATCCCAACCCGCCTTTATAAAAAGATCCACCAGGCGAATCTTTCCATCCCGGATCACTTTATAAAAATCAGCCGCTTCATAGTGTATCTTCCTGCGGCCTTCGATTACGTCATCAATAAGTTCGTTTTCAAGCTCCCGTCGATATTGTTCTTTGGTATGTAGTGATCTGCTCTTCTCGTCGGTCTTGTCCCAGAGCAATCTCACCAGATTTCCATATCCACGATCAGAAACTATTTTAAGCGCCGACACCCCGGCTTTATTCAGTATGTTTGGATCAGCACCTCGATTGATTAACATGGAAACCATCTCTTCCTGATCAGGATTTTTCTCCATAACCGCATAAATCAGCGCGGTATTGCCGATATCATCCTGGAGGTTTAAATCCGCACCGTTATCAGCCAGGATCGAAATAACTTCATGGGTCTTTTCACTCTGTGCATGAATGGCGGCAACAACAGCCGTTAACCCGCCGCTGCCAGTGGCATTTATATCGGCGCCATTTTCAAGGAGCATCTTTAAAACTCCAACCTGAGTTCCATAAGAGGCCATTATCAAAGCGGTCATTCTCCGACCATCCCTTGCATCAATTTCCATCCCGGCCTGAATAAATAGATTAAGGATGTCAAGATTACCCGTCTTTGCAGCCTCAGTGAAATTATCTGCGGTATATTCGATTCCCCGCCGGGACAGCTCTTCCCTGAAATTGTTGATCTCCCCGGCGCCGCATAAAAGAAAAAGCCCCAGAAGCACCAGGGCGCAACAGAGCGACCGTGTTTTGAGTGTGTGTATAATTATCCGTGATTTCATTAAGTTACATGAGTAAAATTATTATTGGAAAAAAATATTAACCCCAGAATCTGAACAGTTTACGCAGGGAATACAGCTTACCAGACAAGCCCGAGTGCGATCAACCAATTTACTTTTATCCTAATTGCTTGACACAAGCGGCTTTGGAGATATGTTGTATGTGCCTTTCGCATTTCTCAATACATAAAGGAAAATCACTATGCCATCGACACCCAGGCCTCTGATAAATAACGCCTTTGACGGCCACATGCACAGCAAACTCTGCGGTCATGCCGTGGGTGAAATGGAGGAATACGTTGTCGCGGCAATCGATAAGGGCCTTTCCGGAATCAACTTCCTGGAGCATCTGGAAATAGATATTCGCTATTTTGAAAAAACCTGGCTCTCGGACGCCGAATTCTCCTATTACGTCAGTGAGGGCAAACGTCTTAAGAATAAATACAAATCGCAGATACAGGTCGGCACCGGCATAGAAGTCGGTTTCAATCCAAACCGCGTGCCGGAAATCAAAACATTCCTGGATACATATGACTGGGACCTGATTGGCATTTCTTATCATTTTCTCGATACCGCTGAAAAATACCACCTCAACATGGTGAGCAGCAAAAAACAAAACCTTGATGCGGCGCTCAAATACGGGCCGGAAAAAATTGTTCTCGCCTATTATGAAGGCTTGAGGCAAGCGGCATCAATTCTGCCGGGAACAGTTCTCTGCCATCTGGATGCGGTCTTACGCTTTTTACCGGAAATACCGTTGACCAACGAAATCTGGGACAGGATCATGGATGTCCTTGATGTTATAAAAAACCGGGGAATGGCCCTTGAGGTCAATACCTCAGGGTATCGGATTCGTGACGAACCCTTTCCTGCCATCCGCCTGCTCCGTGAAGCAGTAAGAAGAGAAATACCTCTTTCACTTGGTTCTGATGCCCATAAACCAGGAGACGTCGGCCGCTATTTTCACCGTCTGCCTGAGCTCGCGGAACAACTAAGAGATGATGGATGAGATAAGATGGCAGGAAGTAGATTTAAGGCGGATCTCAGAATTCAGACCTACCGGAATCAGGTAAGATCCAATTCCGTTTTAACATTGTTCCGGCCGGATTCCTTGGCCAGATAAAGCGCTTTGTCGGCTCTATCAACAACTGAATCAACCGTGTCTTTTAAATTGATAAACGAGACTCCCAAACTGGCGGTAAGTTTATCCAATGCTTCGCCGGTTTTATTATTAGTGATTTTCTTAACGGACAGCTGAACCCGTAATTGCTCGGCAACGATCTTCGCATTTTCAAGTGAAGTGTTTGGCAAGAGGACGATGAACTCCTCACCACCATATCGGGCCGGGAAATCACTGCCTTTTAAACACCTCCGCAACAGTGTTCCGGTGTAATGAAGCACCAGATCGCCGACCTTATGGCCATACTTGTCGTTGAATTTTTTGAAAAAATCAATGTCCAGCATGATAACCGCGAAAAATTCCCTTTCTTTTTTGTAAATTTGCAGCAATTCATTGATTTTTCTATCAAACGCCAGGCGGTTATTGATTGTTGTCAACGCATCAATTAATGCATCTTTTTCAGTTGCCTTAAGTTGCTCCCGTAAATGTTCGGTCTGAGTTGTTGCCTGCGTAAGTTTGTCCTGGAGTTTCTGGCTTGATGCAGCCATCTGATTTGTGTCCGCAACAAGCTCCTTCATTATCTCTTTAACGCTTGATATTTCATTTGCACTATTTATTTTGTTCACATAATTTTCTAATTTGTCACCATAGGTAGAAGTGATGTCACCGGTGCCGATAAGTTCGGTAAAGATATTCTTGATGATTTCCTGTGTTTCTTTATGGACTTGATTAATTATCCTTTTTTCATCATTATCATCAGCTCCGACGATATGTTTAAAGTAGAGGCTTTCAACTACTTCCTGAGAAAAATATTGGGCCGAAGAAAGCATTTCATCGATATCTTGTATCAAGTCCTTATTGTCGCCGGAAAAATAGTCATACAGGAGATGATATGCCTTGGGAGTCAGGAAAATGTCGATCTTTGATGCCGCGGCAAATATTTCTTTGGGGATCTTGGTGATTGCGGAATTTGTGGATTGTTTGGTCATTTCTAAAAAACTCTGCGCGAAATTAGACAGAAGACGTAATCAAATCAAATATTTTTTTCATAGCAATAAAGATATATTTTAAACAATAACTGATCCATAAATGAAATGCCAGAAAATCGATTTTGGTACTGATCTCAAAAAAATTCCGGTAACCCAGAAATTCTGAAAACCACCAATCACTTCCCCGTGCAGATATCAACTTTGCTCAATAGTAAACAAAATAGATGCTAAAACCATCAAAATGATTTAATAGTCATATTTTCAAATAGTTAACTACTTGAACAAAATAGTTTCGCTGATAATAATTCCGGCATTTCCCGCAACTCGGAATTATTAGTTTATAGTTTTTTACATACCAGTGTGGATTACGTCTATTAATTTTTTCAATCTGGAGAAGGTACCATTCATAATCAGTCTTCATACAAAAGTGACAGACAAGAAACCAAACTCCCCAGGTCTGTCAAATTCGCTTTTAGTCTGTATCAAATCCTTTGGAGTATTGCCATTCCTTTCCTGAGCCGAAACCAGCGGCTCAAATTCGGTTTGCAGGAACGACTTCTGGAGGTAAAACCCGCGGCCGCAGATCTCTGGATTCAGGCAGTTTCTGTGGGAGAAGCCTTTCTGGCCTGGGAACTTGTCAAAAATCTCGACCCGGAACAGCCTCTGCGGATTCTTATTACGACAAATACCAATCAGGGCATGGAAATCCTGGATAAAATTTCCAGTGAGGTCATCAGGAATAAACCTAATCTGACCCTGCAGACAGCCTATGTTCCTTTTGATAAACCGTCACTCATGGCCAAAGCCCTGGAAGCCATCCGACCCAAAGTCATGGTCCTGCTTGAAAGTGAAATCTGGCCTGGTTTATTGCAAAGCTGCAAAAAGAATAACACCAAAATACTCATAATAAACGGCAGAATGACTGCCAAAAGCCTGAAACGCTACTCAATCTGGCCGTCATTCTGGAAACATCTGCGCCCCGATTTGATACTGGCGATGTCCAGTGATGACGCCGCTCGTTTTGCAACTCTTTTCGGCATCGACAGAGTGCAGACCATGCATAATATCAAATTTGACCGGATCACCGATACCCAGCAGACCGAAGATCCAGACAACCCGCTCACCAGGCTCATCCCGCCGGATGAAAAATTCATCGTCCTCGGTTCTGTCCGCAAGGAAGAAGAGCCGGATATCACCAAGCTGATTTGCCATATCAAGCAGAAAAATGGCCGGGTAATTATCGGCATCTTTCCCAGACATATGCACCGTCTGGAAAGCTGGAAAAAAATTCTTACCGACCACTCGCTACCATGGCTGTTACGCTCTCAGGCGCAAACTGAAATCGCCCCGGGCAGCATTATACTTATGGATACCATGGGGGAATTATCCTTTGGCTATAAACTTGCCGGGGCAGCCTTTGTAGGAGGGAGCCTCGCACCTTTAGGTGGGCAGAATTTCCTGGAACCCCTTACATGCGGTCTGCAACCGGTCATCGGTCCTCACTGGTCGAATTTCTTCTGGATCGGACAGGAAATTATCGACCAGAAACTTGTTGACCAGCAGCAAGACTGGCTGGCCGTCTCAGAGGCTCTTCTTGAAAAAATAGACAAACCTCTGTGGCGGGAAGAGACCCGGAAGGCTATAATGAATTACGTTGAAAATCGGCGGGGGGGATCTGTACAGGCATGTAAAGCGATAAAAGATCTTCTCAAAGACTGAAGGCTCTTGCCAACTACCTCAAATGATGACACATTAATGAAAAACACTATCCCTGAATGTTATGGCATTATTCCCACCCGATATGCTTCTTCACGTTTTGAAGGCAAGCCTCTGGCATTAATCCTCGGGAAACCGATGATTCAACATGTTTATACCCGGGCCTGTCAATGTCCCCTTCTCAAAAAAGTCATGCTGGCAACAGACGATGACCGTATATTTTCCGTGGCCCGATCACTTTCCATTCCAGTGCTGATGACCAGTAGCAGCCACACCTGCGGCACAGAGAGAGTCCTTGAAGCGGCCAGGCTGCTGGGAGTGCCTGATGACGGCGTGGTTCTCAATATCCAGGGAGACGAACCGGCCCTTGAACCGGAAATGCTCACAAGCCTGATCAATCCTTTCAACTCTCCTGACGTGCTGGTCACCACCCTTGCCCACAGAATCAACACCAAAGAGGCGCAGGATCAGGATCTGGTCAAGGTGGTTTTCGGGAAGAAGAATCAAGCGCTCTATTTCTCCAGATCCCCCATTCCCTTTCCGCGGGATGATAAGGATGAGAGTTATTACGGGCATATCGGTCTCTATGGTTTCAGGATGAAAACCCTGGAACAATTCGTTGCCCTGGATAAAGGCATTCTTGAAACAAAAGAGAAACTGGAGCAGCTTCGCTTACTGGAAAACGGCATTCCCATCCAGGTAGTCACCACCACCCACAAGGGTTATGGAGTTGACCGGCCTGAGGATATTGCCATTGTCGAGGAGATACTTAGAAAAAACTGAGCGGCGAAAGGAATTCCAGCCACGGGAGAGCTCTCCACATGCAAGGGCTGTTTCACTGTATTATCTTCACTGGTTTACGCCCCGGCAGATAAGCGCAAGACTTCGAATTTCAGAGAATGTCCATCGCCTTGCCTGCCCATGATCATGAAACATTCAACCCTCATATTTCATGGTGACCTTCCCAAGCTCCTGAAGCATCGATTCAGAGGGGAAAACAACATCCAATATGCAAAAGACCGTCCGACTTCAATCAAAGACGTCATTGAATCCCTGGGAATCCCGCACACTGAAATCGGCCAAATACTTACTGACAAAAGCGAGATTGATTTTGCTCAAAACATCCAGGATCTGGATGAGATCCACATCTTCCCTTGCATGCCGCCGGTGAATCTTCGCATCCCCAGCCTGTTACGACCTGGGACCATTGAAAAAACAGCATTTATTGTTGACGTAAATGTTGGAAAACTTGCAGGACTGCTCAGACTCTGCGGATTTGATGCAGTCACGGTGGAGAACCAGGAGGACGAGGCAATTGCCCGAAATGGCTGTCATGAGAATAGAATTATTCTTACAAGGGATAAGGAGCTTCTTAAAAGAAAAATCGTCATGTTTGGCCGGCTGGTGAGAAACACCGAACCAATTGGGCAGCTCAAAGAAATCATCACCCTGTATGACTTGCATGACGAGATCAAACCGTTTTCACGGTGCATGCACTGTAACGGCATGCTTGCTGCCGTTACAAAAGAAGAAATCATCCACCGGCTTGAACCTCTCACCAAAAAGTACTTTGATGTGTTCCAGCAATGCCGTTCCTGCGGCAGAATTTACTGGCCCGGCTCACACCATGAAAAGCTTCAGGCGTTGATTGATGCGGCCCGGAAATAAAAGAGGGGGAATAAGTGAAGAAAAACATGAAAAAATTTGTATGGTTGTCAGCCTCGTTGAAAGTTGATCTTCCCATAAATGTTCTTTGAGAAAGGTGGAATGCAAAAATGTAGTGGCTGCCCAGCCCTGTTTAGCTTTCAATTCTGTAAAGATACCAGTTCCAACCTGAAACTCCCCCATAAGGATAGGTTTTTTCCAAGCGAAAGGTACGATGCCCCTCTCGATCATGCAATCTGGTCTTCGGCTGATGTTTCGGATCAGTATTATGCAATACCAGCCAGGTTGGACCGCCCTTTGGCCAGTTTTCCCGGTCAAAATAAATCACCTTATATTCTTTGGGTAAATATCGCATATAAAAGGCCAGAACCTTTGGAATACGAAAATCGTTGTCGCTGCCGACGAAGATATCAGGTCCATTATTCTGTTCCGCCATATAATTCAACGCAGCAAGAGAACCGCCCCGTCCAAATACCAGAAAATTCATGCTCATGGAGAGGTGGCCAATGCTGAACACAACAAGCATAGCGATGGCAAACCTCCTGCCTGCCTTGCCACCGTCCTGATGCATTTTTGCCAGAACCCGGCCCAGCAAGAGGTAGAAAAAGGGGAAACAAACCAGAAAATACCTCGGACAAAGATATTGCGGTCTCAGGACAATGATGCTCAGGGCGGGAGCCGCAATAATCGCAAGCAGAAAAAAAACCCAACGGTCATCGCCAACTCTCCAGAGAAAGAAGAGGCCAAGGCCGGTGAGCACACAGAAGATACCAATCCCCAAAAAATCCGGGAAGTAACCAGCCGGCAATCCCAGGGCTAACAGGGCAGTCTGGTCCAGGACCTCGGGCAGGCTGAAAACCTCCCACCCTCCCATAATAAGATGCCGCACATGCACCAGATAAAGAAACATGAGAAAGAAAAGCGGCGGCCCGTGCCATTTCATCAGGATCGCAAAAGATCTGGAACTCAACCCGTTACGCTTCACGGTTGAAAAAAATGACATGAGCAGTATTGCCAGATAAATAAAGCAGTAGGTCAGATGGGACAAAGCACCCAAAAAAACCGCCAGCCAGAAGCAAATCATCGTCAGGGTGTTGGGGCGCTTTTCGATAAGCAGAAAGGAAAGGACCGCGAAAAATACGGCCGGCGCGTATCCACGGGCTTCGGAAGAATAGACGATGAGTGGAAAGGATATTGCCGTAAGCCAGACGACCAGGCCTTCCTCAAAGAGGCTGTGAAAACATGCCAACCTGCCGATAAGTACCACAACAGCAGTGCCGGTAACGATGGAAAGGAGCCGGTACCAGAGCCAGTTGTACTGATCCCCAAGCAGATAAAGATAAAGCGTATTAAGGATGTGGTTGTTGTCATGGTGGGCGGTAAAAATCAGCCCCCACATTGAGTCGATCTGGCGGGCAATATTATAGGACCAGATTTCGTCGAGCCAGAAATCGTTCATCGCTGCGGCGAGTCTGACTATGCACGCCAGGAGAACGACAAGGACAAACCCCTGTTTCTGCAAGACAGCTTTTCTCGTGTCAATCACCTTTGTCGGACTCGCAAAAAGCGCTCGTCGGAGGCGCATACCGCTTCTAATTTATTGAAATCATTGCGGCGACAATTCAGCATCCGACTTTTTGCGAGATTGTCAACTTTCAAAACCACCGCGCTTACCCCATCTTTCTGTTCACGGGAGCATCGAATCACAACAACTGCATCAATGGCCCCTCCCTTGATTCCGTCGTAATTTATCAGCCGAGCTTGATGATCAATGGAATAATGTGCCGGCTCTTTGACTGGGAAATGGTGTTGCCAAGCTCCCAGCCGCTACATTTGGCCTTGCCGCCCAGCAGAGTCTCAACTTCCGCAACCACACCTTTTATGTTGATCACCGGATGTCTTGAAAAAACCTCGGGTAAGCCATAGGTAAGATTGCAGGCCAGACATTTTCCCGGCCGTTCCAGCAAATGCAGTTCAAAGAGGAGAGCATCTGCCCTACTGCCCTTGTATGCAAGCTTAATATCGTAAGAGCCTTCGCTGGCATCGCCGAACAGCGCATCAAAGAAACCATCCGCCCGCTCAGCCGGGAAAAGCTCACGCAATTTTTCCTCAGTAAACAATCCATCGATATCATCTAGTGCCATGGCAGAATATTCCTCACGATTTTTTTGAGAGCCCATGATAAGATAACTCACAATGCCTTGCAAGCCCTTATTTTTACGGAACATAATCCCTTGGCAAAACAAAACAGAAAAGCAGGGTAATCCTTGATCCACAATCATTGCCTCCGCCCCTCCCCTGTGGTACATTGCCGGCCATGCAACAATCACTTTTTTCTTCAGGTCCATCTCCGGCAAAATCCACAGCCTCGGTTATTACCCGCCAGGCCCTCAATGAAGCCCAATACCAGGCGGTAACCAGCAAAGACGGGCCGGTGCTGGTGATTGCCGGAGCCGGAAGCGGCAAGACCCGCACCCTGGTGTACCGGGTGGCATTTCTTGTTGAACAGGGGATTTTGCCGGAAAATATTCTGCTGCTCACCTTTACCCGGAAAGCAGCTCAGGAAATGCTGCATCGTGCAAGCCTGCTCCTTGACGAAACCTGCCGGCAGGTCACGGGCGGCACATTCCATGCCGTGGCCAATCTGCTTCTCAGACGATACGCGGGCATCATCGGCTATCCGAACAATTTCACCATTCTCGACCAGGCTGATGCCGAAGGGATTATCAACCTGATCAAATCATCTCTTGAGCTTGGCGGCGCCGGCAAACGCTTTCCCTCCAAACGGGTGATCATCAATATCTTCAGCCGCGCGGTGAACAAGGCCATCAGCCTTGACGATGTCATCGAGAATCAATACGCCCACCTTTCGGAATACTTTGATGACCTTGTCCGCATCCGTGATCATTATAAAAAATTCAAGATGGAACACGGCCTGATGGATTATGACGATCTGCTGGTCAACTGGCAGACAATCCTTGCCGATTACCCGGAAGCCCGGCAAGAGATTGCCGCGAGATTTCAATACATCCTGGTTGACGAATACCAGGACACCAACCCGATCCAGGCCAGAATAGTCAGGCTGCTCGCCCACAAGCACGATAATGTCATGGTGGTTGGTGATGATGCGCAATCGATCTATTCTTTCAGGGGAGCGGATTTCAGAAATATCATGGACTTTCCGTCGATATTTCCTGGGGCAACCATCGTCAGGCTTGAAGAGAATTACCGGAGCACCCAGAAAATCCTTTCGACCACCAATGCGATCATCGACAATGCCAGGGAAAAATACACCAAAACCCTGTTCAGCAATATAGAAGGTGGCGACACGCCTGTTCTTTTCGGGGCGCGGAATGAATCCGAGCAGGCCCGCTTCATTGTCGAGACAATTCTTGCCATACACAAGAAAGGTACGGCGTTGAATGATATCGCGGTGCTTTTTCGATCGGGATTCCATTCCTACAAACTGGAACTTGAACTTGCCAACCGGCAGATTATCTTTGAAAAGCGCGGCGGCCAGAAGCTCACCGAATCGGCCCACACCAAGGACGTGCTCTCATACTTACGGATCATCACCAATCCCAGTGACAATCTTTCCTGGAACCGGATTCTCCTGCAAATCGACAAGATCGGCCCCAAGACCGCCGGAAAAATACTGGAATACATCAAGGGCTCCGAGGATCCGACGGCAGCGCTGGCCCGGTACCCAGGCGGTGCAAAATGGCAGCATGGACTGCAATCGTTAAGCGATGTCCTTACCGCTCTTTACGACCCGAACCTCTCCCCGGTGCAGCAATTTGATCTGGTAATGGACTATTACCGGCCGATTTTTGAAAGAATATTTCACGATGATTATCCGCGCCGGAGCAAGGACCTTGATCAATTGCGGGAGATACTTCAGGGCTACGAATCCCTGCAGGGCTTTATTGATGATACGGCCCTTGACCCGCCTGCTGCAGGAGACATGGGAACCCTTGACGATGACCGGATGATCCTCTCGACCATTCACTCGGCAAAAGGCCTTGAATGGGACACGGTATTTATCATTCATCTCACCGAGGGTAAATTCCCCCCGGCCCAGGCCTTTCTGCCCGAACATTTTGAAGAAGAACGCCGCCTGCTCTATGTCGCGGCAACCCGCGCCAAGAACCGGCTCTTTCTCACCTATCCCAGAGAAGTCATGTCTCCAGAACATTATATGACCATGGGAACCATCTCGCCCCTTGTTGCGGAGATTCCGCCATCCCTGCTCAGTAAACCGGGGGCTGCCGGCGTTGATTTTCCCAGGGAAAAGACCGCTGCTGACCGGCCAATTCCGCAAAATGACAGCAAGGATGAATTCGCTGTGGGCGCAAGCGTCCGCCACCCTTTTTTCGGCGAGGGCAAGATCCTTTCCCTGGCAGGACCCCGAACCGTAAACGTATTTTTTAACCGCCATGGCAACAAAACACTGCACCTTGATTATGCCAAACTGGAGCATGTTTGATACATGAATTATCAGGCCCTCATTAATACAACTGAAACTTAACAATCACCGCCTAAAGACGGAAGGTTAAACAAAAGGACAGGAAATCCTGATGCCAGTCAAATAGACCTGTCATGGCCATTAAACCGGCATACAAAATCGAGTTAAACCGCAGAATATCGAACAAGGAATTATGAATGACAAAGTGTGGATGACTTTATAAAATTGTTAGTTTATATAAATTTGCCAAGGGAACACTTGCTCAGTTTTTCCTTCCTTCATAATTCGACATTCCATGTTCGATATTCGATATTCAAATCTTTTTAAACTTCATATCGGAAGCGATACATCTACCCGCCTAAAGACGGGTAAACCTTAACTGAGACTGATTAATAAGAGCCGCAATGAATTATAAAGAAGCGTGGAGTTTTCTCGACAATCTGCAGTTTTTCAAGATCAAGCTTGGTCTTGAGAGCATGAGCCAATTTCTTGAAAGCGTTGGCCAACCACAGGAAAAGCTCAGATTCATCCATGTTGCCGGCACCAACGGCAAGGGTTCGGTTGCCGCAACCCTGCTGACATTGCTTTCCAAGGCTGGCTATAAAACCGGTCTCTACACTTCGCCGCATCTGAGTTCGGTGCGCGAACGCTTCCGAATTAATGATGCCTATATCTCTCAGGAAGATTTTGCTCAGCATGCCGGCAGGATTCGCGAGATTCTTAATGACATCCAGATCACCTATTTTGAATTCACCACGGCCTTGGCCCTGCTGTGGTTTGCAGACCGGCAGGTGGATATCGCCATCATGGAAGTGGGCTTGGGCGGCAGGCTGGATGCCACCAACGTCATCACGCCGCTGGTAAGCATCATCACCAATGTTTCCATGGACCATGAAGCATATCTCGGAAACACCCTTGAGGAAATTGCATCAGAAAAGGCCGGAATCATCAAACCCGGCATTCCTGTGGTATCAGGGGTTGCCGAAGATGTGTCCCGTGAGGTAGTTATTGATACCTGCGACAAGCGCCATGCGCCCCTTTATGTCTTTGGCCGGGATTTTTCCATGGAGAAAAAACTGGTTACGCATCTGTACCATGGCATCGACCAGAGAACGGTGGACAATCTCTTACCCCGGCTCAAAGGCAACCATCAGACGATGAACACGGCGGTAGCCCTGGCAGCCCTTGAAATCCTTGAGCACAATAATTTCAAGGTGAATGAGGATATAATCAGGCAGGGCCTTAGCGAGGTTCACTGGCCGGGAAGGCTGGAATATTTCCGTCTGCCGGACGAAAACGGCAGGCAATATCTTCTTGACGGCGCTCATAATCCGGCAGGGATCATCAGCCTGGTTGAGGCCCTGGCCCAGGAATTTTCCTATGAAAGGCTGATTCTGGTCTGGGCCTGTATGTCGGACAAGGATATTGCCAAGACCCTTTCGGCTATCGCGCCAATCAGTGAGGTGATTATCTTTACCATGCCTGAGTCCGAGCGCTCGGCAACCCCGGAAAAGCTCACCTCCATACTTGCCGCCGACCAGCGGCACAAGGCCATGGCATCAAAATCCGTAGCCCATGCCTTGGACATTGCCGCGCAGAATGCCTCTGAACATGACCTGATCTGCGTTGCCGGCTCATTGTATCTGGTGGGCGCCGCCCGAAAAATATTGCAGGGGGAATTAATCTCAAATGATCAACGAATTTGATTCCATGGCCGGGGTGGATGACGAAACAATCCGCCGTGAACGCGCAACCGCCCGGGAACTCAGAAAATCCCGCTGGTGGCTGAATAAAATTTCCAGCGGCAGGTGCCATTATTGCGGTATGCAGGGCAAACCCAAGGAATTGACCATGGATCATCTTGTCCCCCTTGCCCGGGGGGGCTCAAGCACCAAAAACAATCTGGTCCCTACCTGCAAGACTTGCAATACCATAAAGAAAACAATGCTGCCGCTGGAATGGGAAGAATATATGGAGAGTCTTTCTCAGGAAAAATGAAAGCTATGGTTAATTGACCGGATTATCCGGTTCATTTATAAACGAATCGGGGAACCAGATTAAAAAAAATGGGGGATATGCAAATGGAATTATGGGACCAGTTTACAAAGCTCTTTACTTATTCTGATCTTGTCATACCTGCCGCCCAGATGGGGATCTACGTAATAATCATCAATATCCTGATGCTGATCAGCTATTACCGGGCCTGCTTTATCACCAGCCTGTCGTTTTCCTTTTACTGGCTCTTTTTCCTGAATCAAAAAAATTTCGTCAGCGCTGAGGGCGAACTCACCGGCGGGATTTATTTTTACCTGATAATCACTATTCTTTTCATGGTTGCTTTACTTGTAAGTTTTCTTAACCAAAAGGAATAGCGGGATGGAATTTCGTGTTTCGAAGAGTATTACATCTACAACATCAATATTACTGATTACGGTATAAAAACCATTCCCCAGAAAATAAAAAATCCGACGATTTTAGTCTCCCAGGCAGATGCCGATCTCCCGGGCGGTTGCAATCTTGTCATTATCCAGATTAACTTTTTTCCTGCCTTTAATCGCTTCTTCCAGGGGCACTGATTTCATATCGCCGCCAGCCAGTGCCACCATATGGTCAAACTGCTCGGCTTCAGCCATCCGCACCGCAGCGGCGCCGAATCGCAAGGCCAGCAGACGGTCGAATGTAGTGGGCGAGCCGCCGCGCTGGAGATGGCCGAGAACCAATGACCGGGTATCCTTTTTCGTCCTGATGCAGACCTCGTTGGCCACCCACTCCCCGATCCCGCCAAGCAAAGCCTCCTGGCGACCGGGGGCGCATTGCTCCTTGCTTTTCTTCCAAACAACACCGGACTCCGAAGAGCCGGCGCCCTCTGCAACAACGACAATGGCATAATGCTTGCCATGCAATTCATTTTCACTGATCTTCTCGCAAACCTTCTCCATGGTAAAAGGAATTTCAGGGATGAGAATGATATCGGCGCCACCGGAGATCCCGGAGTTGAGTGCAATCCAGCCGGACTCACGGCCCATGACCTCAACCACCATAACCCGATCATGGGATTTGGCGGTTGAGTGGAGCTTATCAATTGCTTCGGTTGCAGTAGAAACCGCTGTATCAAATCCGAAAGTCAATTGGGTTGATTCCAGATCGTTATCAATGGTTTTAGGCACGCCGATCACCGGCATGCCTTTTTCCTTGGCAAACCGATGGGCTATCTCCAGGCTGCCGTCCCCACCAACTGCAATATGACAGAAAAACCCCATCCGCTTGAAATTACTCATCACCCGATCCGAAACATCGCGAATCTGTATTTCACCGGCGAGATTTTCAACAGGCATGGCGAAAGGATTACCCTTATTTGTTGAACCGATGATCGTCCCACCAAGGGGAATGATATCTTCGACTATCTCGGGGGTCAGACGCATCAATTCTTCTGTGTCCAGGAGTCCCAGGTAGCCACCACGGCTTCCATACACTTCCCAGCCCCTGGAGTTTGCGGCTTTAACAACAGCATAAATAACCGCATTCAAACCGGGAGCATCCCCCCCGCCTGTGGAAATGACAATTTTCTTCATTCACCAATCCCCAATGTCTAATAAAAATTTATTAATTAACGGCCTTCCTAATAACCGAATTTAATGTATAATATAGCTCGTCGGCTGATTTACCGCACGAATCTTTTCTATATTATGATATACAAAACAGATCGCGAATGAAGAATCAACCATGAATTTCCATAGTGATACTTGACTTTAAAAGCAAAACTTCTTATCATATTAAGCAAAGACTTAACTACCAGGTTTATGTTCTAACGGCACCTTTTATCAGGGGCCATTTTTTATAATTTCTTTATTTAAGGAGGTAGCCATGCTGGAAGTAACTGAGCTGGCAACAAAAAATTTGAAGTCCTACATGGAGCAGAACAATCTGGACTCCGCTCTCAGGATAGCAATTATGCAAGGCGGCTGATCCGGTCCCTCTTTGGGATTGGCTCTGGATGAGCCAAAAGAAAATGATTCAACCTTTGAATACGATAAATTGACTTTTCTCGTAGATAACGAATTAATGACAAATTGCGGCGATATCAAAGTCGATTTCATGGATGCCGGCTATAGATCCGGATTCTCTATTTCTTCGACAATACCCATCAGCAGCGGCGGCAGTTCCTGTGCCAGCTCCTCATGTGGCAGCAGCAAGGGCGGTTCCTGCGGCTGTTAATATCTCCGTCATGTTTTTGCAAAAGCCCTCTTCGCCCTTCACGGCAGGAGGGTTTTTTTTGTTGTTTTGCTCGCACATTTGATACCAGATCTCATTCAATCCAGATAGTTATTACAATTCAATTGACAGCCTTTCACCTCCATTGATACAGTAAGTCAACAAATGGACCATAGCGCCCTACCATTTGATTTTACTGGTATAATCAATGAATACGCCACACAATAAATCAAAGATCTCCTCTCCGTACCCGGTTCTTTTCATCCTCGCATTTTTCTGTCTAATTTTTCTAGCCGCTGACAAATTACGTGCCGCAGAGATCAGAAAACCGGTATTCGCCGGGACTTTCTATCCCGCCGCAGAGCAGGATCTCAGGCAAAATATTCAACTCCTCGCCGCCAAGGCTGAGCACTCTCGCCCTGCCATTCCTCCAGATAAATCCCTCAAAGCTTTGATCATGCCCCATGCAGGATACATATATTCCGGTCTCACCGCAGCGCATGCCGCATTGGTGCTCCAGAACCAATCCTTTGCAAAGGTAATTATTCTTGCCCCGGACCATCGGGTCGGCTTCACTGATGCAGCGGTCAGTGCAGTTTTGGCCTATGAAACACCCCTTGGCCTGATCAAGCTGCACGCCGATGCCCAGCATCTTCGCAATCAAACTGGATTCAGGGCTGTGCCGGCATCCGATGAATCGGAACATTCTCTGGAGGTCATCCTCCCTTTTCTGCAGATGTATCTTGGCAACTTCGAACTTGTGCCCATTATCCTGGGTCCGAGCTCAATTGAGATGATCACCGCCTCACTGTTACCGCTGCTTAAACCTGATACCCTGCTTGTCGCGAGTTCGGATCTTTCCCACTACCTGCCTTATGATGCGGCAGTAAAAAAAGACAATGAAACCATCCAGAGCATCCTGGATCTGCATCCGGGGCTGCTCATAAAAAATGACAACCGCGCCTGTGGCACCATTCCCATCCAGATCCTGATGAATATTGCCAGACATAAAAGCTGGGAACCGGTTCTGCTGCATTATTCAAACAGCGGCGATACCGCCGGGGACAAAACCGGGGTTGTCGGTTATACTGCCATTGCATTTTACGGAGACACTACTATGCAGGAAAATGAAAACCCAACCGGTAAATTTACCGAGTCTCAGGGCCTGGCCCTGGTGGAACTTGCCCGTCAGACCATCAGTATGAAACTGGGCAGGAATATTGATGGAAAAACCGGAAAAAAACTCCAGGCAAGGCTCGATGCCCCACCCTTGAAAGAAAAACACGGCACCTTTGTCACCCTGCATCTTGACGGCCAGCTTCGCGGCTGCATCGGCAACCTCCAGGCCTCGGAATCCATTATTGACGGAATCAAGACAAATGCGGTGAATGCAGCGTTCGGGGATCCACGTTTCAGCCCTTTAACCGCAGATGAACTGGATAAAATTGATATTGAAATAAGCATCTTGAGCGAACCAAAACCCCTGGCATACACAGACGGCAGGGATCTTATTGCCAAACTGCGTCCCGGCATTGACGGTGTCATCATCCGCCAGGGATTCCGCAGTGCGACATTTCTGCCCCAGGTCTGGGACCAGCTTGCCCGGCCGGAGGAGTTTCTTTCGTATCTCTGCAGAAAGGCCGGGCTGCCCACCGATGCCTGGCAGTCCTCAGGCCTGGAAGTATTGACTTACCAGGTCCAATACTTTGAAGAACATAAATGACCGCGCCATAATCCGGGTTATCATTGCCACCGGAATTTCCTCGGTGGTCACCCAGCTCCTTGTCATCAGAGAATTTCTGGCGCAGTTTACCGGCAACGAATTCGTTATCGCCTTGATCCTTTTTTCATGGCTGAGCCTCGGGGGCATCGGCACATTTCTGGCCAATTTTTTCAGCCGGCAACGACCGACTGACGCTACCCGTCTTGCCTGGCTTTCCTTGCTGCTGATCGCCCTTTCAGTCAGCCAGCTTTTTGCAATCCGCGGTCTGCGTGATGTTTTTTTCATTCACGGCGCATCAATCGGTTTCTACCAGACCCTGGCCTATGCCTTTGTAATCATCTCTCCCTATTGCCTGTTACTGGGTTTTCTGCTGCCGTTCAGTCTCTTTGTCCTCAGAAGCAGGAATCCGGATTATCCCGGTGCAATAATCTATATGATGGACAACCTCGGCGATGTCCTGGGGGGAGCGCTATTTTCCTTTGTGCTGGTCTTCCTTGCCACACCCGCGGAAGCGTTGTTGCTCGCCAATCTGCCGCTGATGGTTTTCTCCTGGCTGCTTTTTAAACCTGAAAACCGCTGCCGCCTGCTACCCATCTCCGGCCTGCTTTTTATCTGCGCCATACTCATTTACTGTATGTCCATGGAAAAACCATCCCTTGCCCAACCGGAAGGTGAACTCGTCCACTACAATGAATCAAAGTTCGGCAGGATAACGGTGTATAAGGATCAGGAGCAGTATACGTTGTTTGGCGATGGCGTGCCGCTGTTCAGCACCCAGAATCAGAGCAATGCGGAAGAGGCCATCCATTACCCCCTTTCCCAGATCAAAAGCCCGGATTCAATCCTGCTGATTTCCGCAGTGGGCGGGATGATGACGGAACTTGAAAAATACCATCCGGGCCAGATAGATTACCTGGAACTGGATCCTGAAATGTCCCGGGTGCAGTTTGAATTCGATCTCCTGGAGAAAATCCCCAATCTCAATATCATCAATAAAGACGGCCGCGCTTTTCTTACGGAAACCGACACAAGGTACAACGCCATCGTGGTCAATCTTCCCGAACCAGCCACATTCCAGATCAACCGCTTTTATACAGACCGCTTCTTCGAGCTTGCCAGCCACCATCTCCAACCGGGAGGAATCTTTTCATTCACTATGGCGGGATTTGATAATTACCTGGGAGAACCCCAACGCCTGAAATTATCCTCGCTCTATGCCACGGTGAGCCAACATTTCAAACATGTCGTGTTATTGCCGGGCCAGGAGGTATTTTTCCTGTGCAGCGACAATCCCATTGATACAGACATCCCCGGGCTATTGGCAAAAAGAGGGATTTCTACATCCTATATCAGCAATTTCTACTCAGGCAACGTTACTGCCGAACGCATCCGGACCTTAAATGAACTGATGATCAAAACCGCGCCCGAGAACCACGACCTCTCACCACGGCTCATGCGCTATATGTTTTCCCAGTGGTTCAATAAATTTTCAACTTCGCCCCTTGGATTTCTGGTGATCATCGCGGTATTTCTCATGGTATATTTTACGAAAATTTCACGGGAGGAATATGTTTTGTTCTCAACCGGGTTCATGACCATGGGCTCTGAAATCCTGGTTATTTTCGCTTTTCAGATATTTTTTGGGTATATTTATTTCATGATCGGCATGATTGTCACGGTGTTCCTGGCCGGCCTGCTGCCCGGCGCCTGGCTCGGAGAACGCCTGCGAGCCAGGGGGAAAATACTACTTATGCAAACCGATCTGTCATTGATTCTGCTGGTCGGTCTGTTTATCATTTCAGTTATATTGGGAGCAGATCGGCTGCCAATCGCCTTTTATCTGGGATTCGGCTTCCTGGTCTCTCTGCTCTGCGGCTGCCAGTTTCCGGTGGCGCTTTACCTGCGCGGCGGCGATAACCCGGCTGCGACACGGGCCTTTTCCGCAGACCTGATCGGTGCGGCTTTCGGCACTCTGGTGACCAGCGTTGTACTCATTCCTTACTGCGGCATCATCTGGACAACCCTTGCCTTGATCGGCATCAAAATTATAAGTTTTGTATTACTTGCATCCCATGAAAAAACTCCTTCGGCGACATCTTCTTAAAACAGGCGCGGCGCTGCTGGCATCAACGGCGGTGCCGGAGGTGACCTGCGCCTTCTGGTCCCTGCCTGAAAAAGGCAAATTACCTTCCGGGCCGGCGGATATCCGCGGCGAAATCTTTAAAAACGATGCCCCCAAAGAATTATGGAAATGGTCCCACGAAGGCTTTCTTTACAGCAAGCTCGGCGATAAACAAGTCAGGTGCGGCGTCTGTCCGCACCGCTGCCTGCTCTCCCCCGGCGACCGCAGCATCTGCCGCTCCAAGGTAAACATGGACGGCACACTGTACTCACTGACTTACGGCAATCCCTGTTCTGTTCATGTCGACCCCATTGAAAAAAAACCGCTGTTTCACTTCATGCCAAAAACCAGGGCCTTTTCCATTGCCACAACCGGATGCAATTTCCGCTGCCTCAATTGCCAGAACTGGGAAATATCGCAGATGAAACCCCATGAGGTGCGTCATTCCGAACTCTTTCCCAAAGACGTGGTTGCAGAGGCCAGGAGGACCGGATGCCAATCAATTGCCTACACCTATTCCGAGGCCACGACTTATTTTGAATATATGATCGACACGGCCCGCATCGCCCAGGAACTGGGGATCAATAATCTTTGGGTCTCAAACGGCTATATCAACCGGGAGCCGCTCCTTGAACTGTGCAAGGTGCTCAATGCCGCCAACGTCAACATCAAGTCCCTGAGCGATGATATTTACCGGAAACTCAATGGCGGCAGGGTTGAGCCGGTTCTCAACACCTTTAAAACATTGCATGAACAGGGGGTGCATTTCGAGATGACCAACCTGGTGGTCCCCGGCTATGTGGACGCCCCCGACATGGTTAAAAAAATGTGCAACTGGATCCTTCAGACCCTGGGCCCGGACTACCCGCTCCACTTCCTGCGCTTCTTCCCCAAATACAAACTGGACCGGCTGCCGCCCACCCCGGTCTCCACATTAACTCGGTTTCGGGAGCTTGCCATGAGTGAAGGAATCCGTTACGTGTATGTTGGCAATGTCGCCAATCACGACGGCAACAACACCTACTGCCATAACTGCAAAAAAATCCTCATCGAACGCACAGGCTACCTGATTCCAACTTTCAATATGGTTGGCGACAAATGCAGGTTTTGCAATACGGTGATTCCCGGCGTCTGGACTTGATTGTTGTTCACTCAAACAACTCAACACTTCTTTGTTCAGCTTGTGCAATTCGATCTGTTGATTGTCAGATATTTCAGTGAATTCCGATTATAATCACACACCATGTTTGTAATCCTTGAATTGTCATCAAGGATTATTTATTGTTCAGCTGACCCTGCGGCATGAAAATGTCTTCCCTTTAACCCGAAACAAGGCTGGCAATGAAAAGTTCACGAATCCGCAAGATAAATCTTCTCAGCAAATTCCGAAAGAATGGCAATTCACCTTTGCAGATGATTCCCCCAAAATTACGTCTTCCTCTTGTTATTCTTCTGATAGCTCTGCCGGTTGGGGCTTTTTTCTTGTTAAGAGGGAGCGATGAAAACAACATATCCTCGCCTCCCATGGTTGCCGCGCCACAGCAAGCTATGGAAAATAACAGTTTGGAACAACTCCCGCAAGAAACAGTCGCCAGTGCAGAGCCTGTTGCAGCTTCTCCTGCTGAAGAAATCGCCATAGAAATCCCAAAAGTAACACCAGTTCAACGCACTGAACCTGCCGACAATCAAAGCAGAACATCGTTTGCTCTTCATGCAGGAACAGGTGTAGCCAGAAATCACTTTCAGAAACTGCAAAAAATTGCAGAACGGCTGGGTCTTCCCCTTGAGCTACATGCCGATGAACAGAAAGTAAACATGACCCGGCTCTACCTCGGATCGTACCAGGCGCCTGCAGCAGAGGAACTGTTAAAGAAATTACAGAAAGATACCTTCAGCTCTTTTGCAATTCATCAGGACGGAAAAATCGCTATTTATGGAGGATCATATTATTACTCGGTAAATGCCCGGATCCATAAAGCGAAACTTGAGGGAAAAGGATATACCGTGGAGGAAATAACCACGAAACAAACCATGCCGGTATATACGGCTTATCTCGGTAATTTTGCTTCCAAAGACGAGGCGGCACGCTTCAAGGGCAGCTCAAAAGAGCCGACAATAAAAGAAATGGAGATTACAGAAATTCCGGATACAACGGCCGAGTAATGCAATACTATGCCTGTTCATTTTCACAGGCATAACTATAAGTTTCAGCTTGGCTTTTTGATACTGGATTCAAAATCACCTGTCTTCACCCCTTACTCTTGATTTTTCAATTCTCAGGAGGTATAACAACCGTTCAAAATAAATATGTATGATGTTGCCTGGGTGGCGGAACTGGTAGACGCAAGGGACTTAAAATCCCTCGGGGCTTGTCCCTGTACGAGTTCGATTCTCGTCCCGGGCACCAACAATATCAGGCACTTACGATACTTTTCGTAAGTGCCTGTTTCTTTTCAGGGGAACATTTTCGGGACGATTTCGTAACGAAAAAATTATATTTCCTCCAAAAATTCCAATTACTTACTGATATAGCTAAAAAAATCACACTTTCACCCAAGGGATTAAAAGTCCCTTGCTGGGGAGATATATTAACAGAAATTTTGTGTTTTCCTTTATCTAACACTTTGACCTCTGTTATTATTTATCACCAGATGATAATTTAGATAAGGTAATATCTTTATCCATGAAAAAGAAAAACAAGCAATATTCCCCACCCTACGAAATCACCCCGACAATTCTTGATCTGGTTGAACGGATCGGCGAAAGTCTCGGGAGAATCAGTCTTTCCAGGCACACACCATCGCCCACCCGACTTCGTAGAGAAAACCGTATCCAATCAATACAGGCTTCTCTGAATATCGAAGGTAATACTCTCAATCTTGAACAGGTAACAGCCGTAATGGATGGCAAACGGGTTCTCGGTTCTCCCCGTGAGATCCAGGAGGTACGCAATGCTATTGCGGCATATGAGCAGATGGAAATACTTGATCCCGGAAACCGGGAAGAATTATGCCGGATGCATGCCTTGTTGATGCAGGGCCTGATCGATGACCCAGGCATGCTCAGGAAAGGAAGTGTCGGCATCAAACGTGGTGATGATGTGGTTCATATCGCCCCTCCTGCTGAGAGGGTTCCATTTCTACTGTACGACCTGCTGAAATGGCTTGAAAATACCCGGGAACATCCTTTGATTTCTGGATCGGTATTCCATTACGAATTTGAGTTCATTCATCCCTTCACGGACGGCAACGGTCGCCTGGGACGACTTTGGCAGACTCTGATTCTCGGACGCTGGAAACCGATTTTCTTTATGATTCCCATCGAAAGCGTCATCCGTGACCGACAGGCTGATTATTATGGAGCGCTCCAAAAGGCTGACAAGACCGGCAGTTCAACCCCATTTATTGAATATCTTCTGAACGCTATTCTAGCCGCCTGCGACCAGATCACAGGTGAAGCTACAGGTGAAGCTACAGGTGAAGTCCAAGGATGGACAAATACTGCGGGGGCAGGAGGTCCAAGAGCAGTAGAAGTCATGAAGCTCCTCAAGGCATTGAAAAAACCTATGAACAGGGCACAACTCCAAGCCCGATTAAAACTCAAAAGCCAGGCAAATTTCCGGGAACGCTACCTCCAACCCGCCCTTGCCGCCGGATTTATAGAAATGACCATCCCGGATAAACCCAGGAGCAGCAAACAGAAATACCGGCTGACTGAAAAGGGGAGAAGACTTTTGCAATGAACAATTGACAATCAACGAAAGGACAAGGTCAGAAAAAAGCACAGAAAAAAGAGAAAAAAGGGGTCAGGCTTGACAAGAGAGAAAAAGGGGTCAGGCTTGACAAGTGGGCATTATTTAATTAATGCATTAATATGATTTAGTTTTCCAGCCAAGATCAGATCCTTTTCCAATCTTTTTTCAAGCCTTGTAGCGGCCTGACTTAATCCCGACAGATCACGTTTCAATTTCCGACTGAGATCCGTCAGGCTGAGATGATCAGTCTCCCGAACGATCAAAGCTGCTACTGAACGGGGCTCTGATATCCGTTTTTGCCTGGCACTGCTTGATAGGACATTGGAGTCAATTTCATATTCTTCGCATACTGTCTGAAGCACTTGGTCAAGTGTTATCTTGCGGGATATTTTCTGGGTTGCCTTGGCTAATGCATCTTCAGCAAAACGGTCTTCACCAAGAATGCGGCCTTCTACATTGCCTTGATGAAATTCCTTCCTGTGTCCCTCCCCCTTCCCTGCCGTTACGAAATCGTCATAAAGCACAACCGCATGTTTCTTCTGTTCAGCAAACTGCGACAAAACCCAATCCGTTGTCAACCAGGACACTGTTTCTCTACCCAGGTAGGCTTGATGACTGCTCCAGGAATATGTCTCAGCAGTCTTGGCCATACCGGCACGAACCGGATTATTATGGATATATCGGACCAGTTCCAAAAGATAATTGTCGGCATCGATCAGCAATGCCTTATAGCGCCCTTGAAAAAGATGCCCCACCTGTTTCTTGCGGTGGTTCATGTATCGCGTATATCTGAAACTGATATTCTGTATGATGCGGGATAAGGGGGTTTCACCGACTTGGATTGCCAGGTGAACATGATTGGTCATCAGGCAGTAGGCATGGATTCGATGTTTGTATCTTTCTATGCCCTGCTGCAAAAGAAAAAAGAACCGGCTGCGGTCCT
>JAHJJF010000007.1 GCA_018823135.1 Pseudomonadota bacterium | reverse complement strand
TATAAGTACGGGCGTGCCGCAATATTTTCTATGAAAATGGTAAGTCAAGGGCGAGCGGCTATGTTTGATGCTCAATGACAAAGAGCCTCCAGCCTATTGCCTGAACAACCCGTGGGAGTAGTCACGTATAAACACTTTATACTCAGCCGTTATCCATGCAGAAATTAATATCAATTATTATCCCAAATTATAACGGCGCTCAAACCATCGGTAATTGTATTGAAGCCGCTTTCGCTTCGGATTATCAAAACTTCGAGATCGTTGTGGTTGACGATTGCTCGGATGATGATTCCGTGTCGGTGATCCGCAACTATCCCTGTAAACTCTTTGAGCTCAAGCAAAGGTCCGGGGCTTCTACGGCAAGAAACACCGGGGCAAGGGAAAGCTCCGGCGATATTCTTTTTTTTATTGATGCTGATTGTCTTCTTGAGAAAAATGCATTGTCACTTGCCGCCAAAAGCCTGGAAGAAAACGGCCCGGGCACAATAATCGGCGGAACCTACACAGAGCTTCCCTTTGACAATGGATTTTTTAGCACTTTTCAGTCGGTTTTCATCCATTATTCCGAAGTAAAGCATTTGCATAACCCGGATTATGTCGCCACCCACGCCCTGATCATGGATGCAGGAGAATTTATGAAATCCGGGGGATTTCCAGAGGAATTCATGCCGATTCTAGAAGACGTGGAATACAGTCACAGGATGCGGCGCGGGGGATATAGATTACTGATGCAGCCGGATATCCTTGTGCGTCATGTATTTAATTTTTCCCTGGGCAAATCTCTCCGCAACGCGATCAGGAAGTCCTTATACTGGACGGCTTATTCCCTGAAGAATAAAGACCTTTTTCATGATTCCGGCACCGCTTCGGTTGAATTGAAGGCCAATGTATTTTCCTGTGCCCTGGGGATTATCCTGCTCCTGCTGAGCTTTGCTTTACAGGATGCGGCCTACCTCTTTGTTCTGGTTTTAGTTGTTATTGTGAACATGTATGTGAGCCGGAATCTTTTTGCGGCTTTTTTCAGGAATATGGGGTTCAGCTCATGCCTGCTGGCAATAGTCTACTATTCATCCCTCTACGCATTTGCGGTGGGGCTTGGGGTCAGCGCAGGCTTTATGAAATATTTTAGCGGGGATACAACTTGATGTATTCCCCATTCAGACACCTTGGCTCCCTGTTTTGGAAGTGCAAGCCTATTCAGCTCACATTTTTCCTGACCAGACGGTGCAATGCCCGGTGCCCCTTTTGCTTTTATCTTTCCAGGGAGGAGGACGCCTCTCCTCGATCAGAGGAGTTGACTCTTGCCGAGATAGAGAAGGTTTCTTTCTCCATGGGCAAGCTTCTCTGGTTGGCTTTTTCGGGGGGAGAGATATTTCTTCGTAATGATCTGGTGGAGATCACCAGGGTCTTCTATAAGAATAATCAGCCGGCAATCATCCTCTTTCCAACCAATGCGTTGCTTACGGGAATTATTCACGAGAGAATCGAAGCAATACTCAAGGCCTGCCCGCAGAGCAGTATCGTCGTTAAATTGTCCCTGGATGGCCCCGAAGAAGTGCATGATGCCATAAGGGGCGTTCCTGGAGCCTACCGGAAGGTGCTTGCCACCTATGAAGCCCTGGGCCCTCTATTGGATAAATATTCCAACTTCGATCTGGGAATCAATACGGTCTTCTGTTCGGAAAATCAGGATTACGTTGATCAGACCATAGATTTTGTAAGCGGTCTTGGGAAGATCAGGACCCATACGGTGTCATTGATTCGCGGTGATGTGTCCGACGACAAACTCAAGCAGGTCGATCTTGAGAAATATCATCGAACGATCAACCGGATGGAAGCCGATCTTAAAGGCCGGAAAGCCCCTGTTTATGGATTTTCCGGCGCCCGGCTCAAGGCGGCCCAGGATATTCTTCAGCGGCGGATGATTTATCAAACCGCCCGGCAAAACAGGCAACTGCTGCCTTGTTTTGCCGGGAAGATAAACCTCGTGCTTTCGGAAACAGGCGAGCTTTATCCCTGCGAGTCTTTCAATATGCCCCTGGGGAACGTCCGGGATCATGGATATGATCTGCTCAATATGCTGAAAACCGACCGGGCAAGGGATACCATCAGGTCCATTGCCAAGAACCGCTGTTTCTGCACCCATGAGTGCTACATCATGACCAATATTCTCTTTAATCCCATGAAAGCCCCACAGTTGATCAAGGAATATCTGCAGCTTTGAAATGAAGTAAAAAAAGAGTTTATCAGTCTCAATGCAAAGATGAAACCACGGTCTTCAGAGGGTCAGTTTTGAGTTTTGAGGGATGTTGTTTTCAAGGGACAGAGGCAGAAGGCAGAAGAGGAAAAAACTTTAAATACAAATTGTCATCGAATAAAGCTGGCGATATGGGGTCTGTCGTTGACTTTCCAGACCAGGAAAATGACCTCGGCCCCGAGCGTTTTCTGTGACGCCTGAAATTTCTGCCAAACTGTCTTTCAGCGGTGCTTTCTGAAGACGTTTCTCTGCACGGTCAGCCAGAAAAGGCTTTTAACGCCGATCAGAGCCGCCCTGATATCGTTCATGCTGCGAAGTTTCAAGAATCGTTTAATGAGGTAGCCAGGCCTGGAATAGAACCGTTTGAAGGCAATCTGGCGAAGCTCGGAGATTTGATCCCGGGTCATGGTGAATGGCACAAAAGCAGCGCCCTGATAAGTGTAATCAGAAAGCTCCTCCGACATGGTGCCGTATTTATCAATATTGTCGTATAGTTCGGTGCCTGGAAATGGAGTGATTGCATGGAAATTGGCAATGTCAGGATCGAGTTTACAGGCAAATTCGATGGATTGCAGCCCTTCCTCAAAGGTCTGTCCGGGAATGCCGAATAGAAAAGGCGTATACACGGTGATCCCCGCTTTTTTGGCGGCCCGCACCGCCTTGGTGATCATTGCCGGGGTCGTGCCTTTTTTAATGGTATTGAGGTTTTTCTGGACGCCGCTTTCAGCGCCAAGGAGTATTGCCCAGCAGCCGGCCTTTTTGAAGGCCCGTAACAGGGGCTCATCCACTTGATTGACGCAGGCGGAAGCAAACCAGGTGAAATCGAGTTTGCGTTTTACTATTTCGTCGGCTATTGCCATGGCCCGGTCATAGTCGGCCGCCAGTGTATCGTCAATGAATTTAATTTCCCGGTATCCTTGCGCGAGACACAGTTCAACTTCTTGCATGACATTTTCTACGCTCCGGAAGCGAACCCCGCTTTTTCGGGATTTATCAATCTGAAAACAGTAAATGCACTTGTTGTAACAGCCGCGGGCGGTCATAATAACCGCGACGGGTTTTCTTTTATAGGTTGCCGGCGGCGGGATGTATTGCATTCCATCACCGAGCAGCTCACGTGCCGGTATGGGCAGGGAGTCTAAATTATCGATCAGTGGCCGGGGAGGGTTGGTTTTTATTTTGTCATTTTCCCGGTAAGCAAGTCCGAGAATGCCTGAAAGCCCTTGACGATTTTGCAGCGAGTCAAGCAGCTCAACCACGGTGATTTCGCCTTCACCAGTCACAACAGCATCGATGGCAGCACATTGTTCCAGGCAGTTTTCTTTAAGCGCAATGGGGTAGGGGCCGCCCACCGCAATAAAGGTCGCAGGCAATAGTTTTCTGATGGATTGCGCCGCATCACAGGCTTTGTTCCAGCCGAAGGTGGTTGAATACAGGCCGACGAAATCAGGCCTGGATTGGTCCAGTGCGGAAAAGATTTCGTCATTGGTCATGAAGGCGCCGTTTAGGAACTCAACTTCATGGCCGGCCTGTTTTACAGCTGCGGCAACATAAAGAGTCCCCAGGGGCTGCCAGTAATTGATCTGGGAACCTGCGGTTTTCTGAGAAAAAATTTCTTCAGGAATCCAGGAGGGGATGACAAGGGCACACTTCATTGGATCGGAGCGTTTTTGAGAATGTTTCTGGCGGTTTCTATGCCTGATTCAAGGGCGTGATCCATATTGTAATATTTAAATTTACCGCCGCGACCAACCAGGTGCAGGTTGCTGAATGTGCTGAGATAGTCGAGAATTTTTTCATAGTGAGCCTGGTAGCCGATCTCAAAGATGGGATATGCATTTTTAGCGCGGATTACGCAGAAATCAAGAACATCTTCTTTACGTATAAAGTTAAGTTGAATGAGATTTTCTGCTGTAATGTCACGGAGTTCTTCATCGGTTGCACCCCATATTTTGTCTCCGGCAAAACAGAAATATTCGGCAACGATCGAGGTTTTACCTTTTGGCGACATGTGGGGACTCCAGTTCTTGGGCTCATGGATTCTGCCAAGCGGGATGTCTTTTTCTGGAAGGTACATCCAGGTGAGATCAGTGATCCTTTCGCGGTTCAGCATCAGGGTAACAATAACCAGATCACGAAATTTGAGTTGATTACAGGCATCAATAATTTCCTGGGGCGGCCCCGGGTCCAGCATTTTGACCAGAGAAGTAAGAGGAATACTTGATACAAATTCCGAACCATGCTGCTCGTATGTATGACTGTTGACCGCGACAACGCTTTGAATGGTGTTATCGGCATGACGAATTTTAGTAACCCGGGTTTTGGTTTCCACCGAGTTGATTATTTCGATAGATTCTTTCATGCGATCGGAGATCTCGCCGATTCCCAAAAGGGGATAGTAAAATCTATCGGTGAGTGTCGGAATATCCCTGCCGCTGAACTTAAAAAAGGCATTTTTGATGGCTTTGCCGAGAGAAAGCCCGTCAATGCGCTGGGCTACCCACTCCATGCTTATCTGGTCGCATTCGAGTCCCCAGACCTTTTCAGTATATTCCTTGAAATACAGGTCGAACATTTTACGGCCAAAGCGATGAACCACCCAGTCTTCAAGAGAAACCAGCTCTTTATCATGAAAGAAATTATTGACCCGTTGAGCAAAATAATCCCAGAGAATTTCGCAGGTGATGCCGAGACCCAGGCCGAAGGTGGCGTTTAGCGGTTTCAGGGGATAATCAAAATACTTGCGGCGCATGTAAATTTTGCTTTTCCGGGGAACATCAAGGACATCATCTTTAAGAAGGGCGAGGACAAATTGCTCAAGCTCCTTTTTTTTCGTGAGAAATCGATGTCCACCAAGGTCAAAGAGGAAACCGTTATGGGATACTGTCTGAGAAAGACCGCCGACATTGTTACCGCTTTCAAGAACCGAAACCTTTTTGCCGGCGGCAGACAACATGAATCCTGTCGCAAGTCCGGAGAGGCCGCCGCCAAGGATTACGGTATGGTTTTGGCTTGTTTTGTTCGTGCATTGACTCATCAGTAAATTACCGGGTTTATGCTTGAACGCAAAAGTCTAATGGTCTGCATAGGATGCCGTTACAGTTTTGAGTTCCAATTGTGGTTCCTGTTACACAACTGTCATACTAAATTTAAATGGCAGTTCGCACTATATTTATTAAGAAATGAGAATTGCCCAGAGGGTTTTTCATTGACAGTGAGCAATAATAAAAAAACCTGAGAAGCCGATGTGATCGTGGCTTCTCAGGTTTTTGTTGTTTCATTTTTTCATTACTGTTGTTTTAGCTGGAATCATCAGACAGTAATGAAACGGCAGCCCCCAAAAGGCTGTAACTGTTTAATGTTGTGAGCCGTAGCCACCAGCTGCGGGAGCGCCATAGCCGCCACCACCGCGTGACGGAGCCGGAGCGCCGTAACCACCAGCTGCAGGTGCGCCATAGCCGCCACCATGTGACGGAGCCGGAGCGCCGTAACCACCAGCTGCAGGTGCGCCATAGCCGCCGCCTGCGGGTTCGCCGTAGCCACCGCCTGCCGGAGCGCCGTAGCCACCAGCGTCTTCTGCGCCATAACCGCCACCACCGCCGCTATCACCATGTGCAGCCGCCTGTGGTTTTGGTGTGTGTCCGGATTGACTGTATATTGTCAAAAAGCCTATCATTCCGGCAATTACGAGTAAAATTATAACAAGAGGTGCTCTCATCAGTTAGTTCCCCTCAAAATTTTTATTTTCAGGATATACTGTTATCAACCTTTTTCGATCATCCAGACAAGCTTGCCGCCTTCAGTTGTTTCCGCTGTGATTTCATCGCCTTGCTGATCGAGCATCTGTCTGATTGTCTCACCGGAGGAGGCGTTGTCGAAAATCAACTTCAAGGTGTCGCCTGATTCTATTTTCTGAAGAGATTTTTTGCAATACAGCTGAGGATGGGGGCAGACAAAGCCACATACATCCAGTTCATAGACGCCGTCACTGATTTTATCAAATTTCATTGCCATAATTTATTCTCCTCTTATTAATTATAATTTTTTGACTATTGTATTATTTGCATTAGAAATCAACCATCTCTGAGGCCATTTTCCGTTCAGTCCACCAGTTGAAGAATTTAACGCCAAAGAAGCCGCCGACAACCATTCCAAGTCCAAAGACCCAACCACCCGGATCTCCACCGGCAGCCCGGATGAAGAATGCGCCGATGTTGCAGCCAAGACCGGGACGTGAACCGATTCCCATTAATGTGCCGCCGACAAGGCCCCAGACGATGAGCTCGCCCTTTGGTGGTTTAAATTTAAATTCATTGTTCAGAAGTGCAAGAATCATGGCACCGAAGATGATGCCGATTGACATCCACAATGCAGGATTCCTCCAGAGTTCGGGCAGACCGTTTACCACGCCGAAGAAAACCGAGTCCCGAACGTTATATCCAAGTTTGTCGAGAATCCAGCCGGCAAATTGTGCTTCCTGGGTGGTGATATACCAGTATCCCGGATCAAATACATTACCGAAGGCACCTACGTCTGATCCATGACCCATTTGGGTAAGCAACTGACCGAAGTTGGTGACATGGTATTTCATCTGCATGCCTTTCATTACAAAGATATGAAGACCAGCGGTGCAGCCGATGATCACACCCATGATTGTGGTTCGGGTTGATGCGGTGATCATCGACCAGATGCCCTCAAACTGAACGCCTATACCGGAAAGAGCCAATTGATTGTCCGGATTTTTTTTGTTGTGACGTTGCCTTTTACTTATGAAAGGTTTCTTGCTGTAGAAAACGTAGATTATCACAATGAGCAGCAATGCCGGGATAATTGAATTGATCAATGAGTCCGCGATGAAATATTTTGCAACGCCCATGTCCTTGAATGTAGCAGTTTTGGACAACTGAGTTGTCGGCTGATCAAAAATAAAACCGGTCAGATAATAATCAAACCATGATACAACTTTATCTTTCGGTACCCATGCTTTGGACGTTGAAGATTCAATCCATGCCTGGGGAACCCATGATTTATTCCCGACGGTCACAAAAAACGCCTGACCAAAGGAAATACCCATGATGGACAAAATAGAGGTGCCGTTTCCTTCACCGATTTTGTAGAGGGAGCCGGAAGCGCAACCACCGGCGAGAACCATGCCTACACCGAAGATTAATCCGGCGATTATAGTCTGAATTCCCATGGGTGCCGGATGAAATGTACTCATGTTGGTAGCCATGAGTACCGCCTGAATAACACTGAAGAACATCAATGCCACCAGAATACCCACCGCCATCCTTGGAACACCGGCGGCAAAAAGATCACGGGAGGCTGAAGCAAAGCAGAACCTGCCGTACTGGAGCATCAGTCCGTATGCAACCCCGAACCAGATGTAGACGTTCAAATACATGTAGTTGTTGTCTGCCATGGCATACAAAGCCGTTATCAGCAGAAGTGCGCCAGTAACAATAAATGCCGCAGTTGTATTCTTATTCTCTTCCATGCAGCCCCTCCTCCCTCAATATGTTTAATCTTAAATTATTTACAGGCTCCCCAAGCTTGACCTTACAAAAAATAATGTTAAGAAACCCCAAAATGAACGTTTATTCATTTTAGTAATTTAGGTTCTATAATTTGTCGTCTGTTAAATGTCAAGGAAATTTCTAACCACTTGAATGTGTTAGTAATTAATTAAATTCTTTATCTCCGGGCGCGTTGACAGTGCTGAGAAAAGCATTCAAACAGACTGACAGTACTCTTGCAGGCCGGATACTACTTTGTGGTATTATGAATTTATCGTAATGTTTTTTTGGGCAACAAATTTTTTTTTAGAAACCACCACCGGCGGAAAAAACACAATATCAATAATATATATGGCTTATTGTTTTGCTGCGGAATATCCCGCTGTCTTTTGTGAAAGACCGGCTGTAGGTGTAGCTTGACAGAGAGGGAATTATTCCTTCCGGGATCTCCGGGTCGGTTGAATCGGAGAGGATGACCAGGGCGTCGTAACGGCGGGCGACGGCATGATCCATATATGGGGATGGCAAGGAGTACTCCCAGGTAAAGCGCAAGGATGATTTTTCAACCTGTTGCAGGGTTACTCCTGGGTCTGTACCCCCGAGAGAGTATATTTCCTTGTTTGCATGATAATCAAGCAACGGGATGTAGACGGCTGGATTGATCAGGGGTCTCTCAGCAGTGAGTGTATAGACGCCCACGGTTTCAGCTTCTAACGTGTCAATAAAAGCAGCGGTTTCCTGTATATTGGAAACGCTCATGGATTTGAGAAAGGGAAGGAAGCCGGCAAGCGCGATAACCAGTGAAGAATTAATGATACAGAGAACCAGAAAATTCTTGCAGTCCTTCAGATTGATATATTTCAACCCGTAAGAGGCCATCAATGCCACCATTGGAAAGAGTGGCAGGGTGTATCGTATCCTTTTTAACTGCATGATAAAAAGCAACAAAATTACCAGGTAGCAGATCACGGCGTAACGTAAATCTTTTTTTCTTGCCGCAGTAAAGACAGAATAAACGGCTCCGGCCGAAATAAAGGGATGAATCTGGAATAAAAAAGTTGAAGCAAGGCTTTCGCTCCAGCGTTTGAGACCTGGTTTCTGGTATTGAATGAGAAAATCGATCTGGTTCTGCATTATTTCAAAGTGATACAGTCCGAGAATGCTGATCAGCAATAAAGCCAGAAGGGCTACGGCAAAAGATCGTTTCAGGGTGGGAATGGCTGCCGGTTTAAGGTGTGTCAGGCTGATGATTGCCAAAGACGTGAGCAAAACCCAGGCGGAATATTTCGCATAAAAAGCACAGAAGAAGGCGGCGGCGGCAAGAATGATGCGCCACGATCCTCCCTTGGTTACGGCGAGAAGGAAGGTGTAGATGCTCAACAGCACGAAGAACATAGTGGGTATGTCTGCGAGCATCAATGGCGTCTGGGTATACAAATAAGGGAAGCCAAGAAGCAGGAGACCTGCGTACCAGCCGACTTCTTCATCCCACAAGGTTTTGCCCAACAGGTACGTTACAACCACGGTTGCGGAATAGAAAAATGTTGTGAGGACCTGAATCGCGATCCGAGATTCACCAAAAACTGTAAAAATCAGCCCGTATAAAAATGAGACCAACGGCAGATCTGTCCATGTGAAGATGGAATATCCCCATTGGGAAAAAAAAGATTTAATTCCGTATTGGCTGAGATGTTTTGCCTGGGAAAAGTAACGAACGGTATCAATGATGACTTCCGGTTCCTGCCAGAAAAGAGAGGCCAGAAGAAAAGAAAGGGCGAAAAGCACAAACGGTTTCCGGGGTGTTGAAATTTTAAGAATGGAACGCCGGGAGAAAGCGTAAGCAAGTGCTATTGCCATAACAAAGCTTATAAAGAATACAGGAAGGTTCACATCTTGGTACACCCATTTCCAGCTTGTCAGTCGGTTGTCATCCGCAAAACGGTTGAGATACAGAATGAGAGGAGTGAGAAGTGCCAGGAAGCCGATAATCAGATTATAGTCGCGGCTTTCAAGTTCGGATTGAGGCATTAGATATCCAGTGCTTAAAGGTGTCGGGAAGAATTATCAAAATATAACCGGAATGTTGTGAATCGCAAAGAGAGGCCCTGTAAATTCATCTCATGGGGATTCTTCATCCCTGATGAAGAACATGATGTTACATTTCCTTTGACAATTTAATAAGGCGAATATTTTTATTTAATGAAAAGTGCAGGTCTTGCTGTATCATTTTTAAGAGGGCAAAGCAATAATCATGGGGAGCGGTGTTTTGGTGGACACCCATCCGCAAGTGAAAGTTTTCCGATCTGAGGGGACAAATTTTATTTTCCCCTTCAATATGTAAGAAAATTAAATCTGTTTCTCGAATTGACATTTCTATAACCAGCGGAAATAAGACAATAATAAGGAAGCCTATGGAAGACTCAAAAACACTGCGATTACTGGTTGAAGGGATAGTCTGCACCGGTTGCGCCCAGGATATGGAGACTGTTTTAAAGGATACTGAAGGGATACTGGATGTATCAGTGGATTATGCCGAGGGCACAATCACCATGGAATATGAACCCGATGAGATCAGCGAGAAAGAACTTTTCATCAAGGTGCGAAAATTTGGTTTTAATACCAAAATTATCTAGGTATGCTGGAATTGATAATTGTTTTTTTTCATACACAGCGGCGCATTTCTGAGAAGAGGTTAAAAAAAGCATAAATGGAATCGATATCAGGTTTCAGAAAACATATCTCTCTGTCCAATGATCAGCTTCTCCAAAAGGATGAAATTATTGTTATCGTTGATGATGATCCCGGCATCAGGGAGCCTTTGCGCCTGTACCTTGAAGAGCAGGGTCTGCCGGTAGACGCAACCGCAAGCGCAGCCAATCTTTTGCAGATCCTGCACTATAAAAAAGTTGCGCTCATTCTTCTCGATATCGGCCTGCCGGATATTGATGGTGTCTCGCTTCTTCCCAAAATAGTTGAGGAGTATCCCGATGTTGCGGTAATCATGCTCTCCGGCGTCAGTGATCTTCATATCGCCATGGAATGCATTCGTAAAGGTGCAGATGATTATCTGTCTAAACCTTCGCAACTCCATGAAATTTTCTTTGTCGTCAAAAAAACCCTGGAAAAAAGACGGTTGATTTTTGAGAACCGCAAATATCAGCAAGACCTTGAAAAGGCCCATTTCCGCATCCATCTGCTGCATCAGCTCTCCCTGAAGATGAATACCGCCTATCTCAGCACCATAGAGCTTGACGGGATTCTGCAGGCCATTCTGGTCGGTATAACGGCAAACGAAGGTTTGCGTTTCAACCGGGCGTTTCTTGCCTTGTTTGATGAAGAAGGCAAGGTTCTGGCTGGGCGCATGGCAATCGGTCCAAATTGCCGCAGCGAGGCCGGAAAGGTCTGGTCGGAAATTGAGCAGCGGGAACTGAGTTTCATGCAGATTATAAAAAATCTCAGGAAAGACTGTGACATGGAAGACCGGGAAGTAAACCGGCTGGTCAAATCCATCAGAGTGCATATATCAAACAGCGAAAACATACTTATCAAGTCAGCTCAGGAACGGCGAAGTATCAAGGTAAGCAGTGAAAACGGCTGCCTTCCTGTGCCGTATGAAAGAAGAAAAGTATACGGTCTGGATGGGGAAGAGGCCTTCACGATTAATGGCGATCGGCGCAGGAAGGCAACAGAGGATATCTTTTTGCCCGTCCCCCATGAGCTTATCGCACTCCTGGGAGAAGATTCATTTGTCGTGGTGCCGCTTTTTTCACCCAGCAAGGCGTTCGGGGTAATAATCGCCGATAATTTCGTTACCCGCGAGCCCCTGGCCGATGGCCTGATAAATTCCCTTGAGCTTTTTGCCAGCCAGGCAAGTCTGGCAATTGAACACAGCCATCTCTACATGGAGATGCAAAAGAAAATCTCCGAGCTTGAGGCATTGAACCACGAACTGGATATCAACAAGGACCTCCTTGTTGAGGCCGAACGCTACGCCGCCCTCGGTCATATGGCGGCGCAGCTGGTGCACGCCATCAGAAATCCCATAACCTCCATCGGCGGCGTTTCGCGGATTCTGTCAAAAAAGACCACGGACGTGGAGTGGCAGAAGTATCTTAATGTCGTGATAAAAGAGACCGACAGGCTTGAGTCCACCCTGGAAGACCTCTTTGATTTCGTTTCAACCACGGAATACAAAAAAGAACGTGTGCCGCTTAATTCGTTGATAGAAAAGACCGTACTGCTCGTTCATAATAATATGGTCAAACAAGGCATCGAGTGTAAATTTGATTTTCCTGGAACGGAACTGATGATCAATGCGGACCGGCATGGCATGCAGCAGGTTGTCCTGCATCTGGTGCGCAATGCCGTTGAGGCTATGCCTGACGGCGGACAAATGTCAATCTCTGCCCATCCACAGGACGCTAATATTGTCATCACAATCATTGATTCGGGGCTTGGAATCAACAAGGACAATATTGAAAGAGCCAAGGATCCATTTTTTACCACCAAGACCTACGGCACGGGAATGGGTCTGACCATGGTTGACAGGGTAATAAAGGGTCATGGCGGGAAATTTTTGTTGTCCACCCGGGAGGGCGGGGGTACGGAAGCCAAGGTTATACTTCCCGTCTCATAACTTCTCTGCCTCAATTGCGCGTTTTATGTTTTGGAAAAGTGAAAATCGCTCAATTGGGGTTTATTATTTCTCAAACTAAAGTATTCCGATGAAAATAGGCGATCTTTTCCCCATCAAGGGTGCAGTGTCAGATCGGCAGGCGCCGGTAACGGCAAATAAGCCCGCGGTCAATGCCCTGGGTGAAATGAAACTTGTGCCGGGGCAGGTACTCAAGGGCACGGTTCTATCCTCAACCGCCGATGGCAAAACCTTCCTTGATATTAACGGTAAGATCATTGCAGCCAGCAGCAGGGTACCATTGCCGGTTGGTGGCGATGTCTGGCTTGAAGTTCAACAGACCGGCACGACTCCATGGTTTTCCCTTGCAGGAAAAAAGGGTGCGGCCCTGGAGTTTCTGCGGCTGGTGATGGCGGATGGCTCTTCCATCGGCAAAGCCATCGGGGATTTATCCCAGCAGGGAGCAAATACTCATTTTCCTGACTCCATCCTCAATAAATTCCAGTCATTTTTTCAACAATTCAGTGAAGGCGCCATTGGCGACAAGGCAGATCAGGATCAATTGATCCGGGTAATTTCCTGGCTGAATAAAGGTAGCCTGTATCAAGGGAAATCCGGCGGCCGCCAAATGCATATCGGGCAGTTGATTGAGGAGCTGGCCGCAGCCCTCTCCGGAAGCGGTTTAAACGAGCCGGGAAATAATAATGCTGCGGGATTGAAAAAACTTGCCGGTATGTTCGAGCAGCTCCATGTCTTTAATGCTCAGGAGCCAAGCCAGGGCAAACAGCCGGTGATGCTCTATCCCTTCTGGTTTGCATCGGGAGGCGGCTGGGGCGAATGGCTGTTCAGCGCAGAGGATTATAACCAGTCGACCGGCCAGGAAAGCAACAGCGGATATTCGCTGCAGTTTTTTATGAATATGAGCCGGATCGGCCAGGTCTCAATGAAAGTCCACCTGCAGGATAAACAATTAAGCGGCGAACTGTATGTGGCTGATCAAGGAATCAGGGATTTCATTGTCAAGGGGCTCCCGGAACTCAGGGAGATGTTAGAGAGCTACGGATTCAGTCCGGTAGATATTCACTGCAGCACCAGCAGGGAAAACCTGGTCCAACTGATCAAAGAAAGTATTCAGGAAAAAATTGGCCTTGAATCGTATGCTGTTCTTGATATCAGAGCATAGTCCTGATCCTTCGGTATGATTGATCGAGGTTATCTTTTTTCCCGGAACCAGGAAATGCACGCCCCGAGCATGCCTAAGGACGCGGCGGCCTGAAATGATTTTTTCAAAGACAGCATGAAGGCCTCGATCTGGGCGCCGGAAAAGTCTTTCATGTCGAGCCCGGATGTGTGCCTGCTGAAATAATAAGAAAACACCAGACTTGATAAAGCGATTCCCAGAAGCATTCCAAGGTTCCGGGCGGTTGCCAGAAGGGCCGCTGAAATGCCGTTATGTTTTTTGTGAACGCGGCCGAGAACCGAGGCGCTGTTCGGCGAAAGAAACATTGCCTGGCCAAAGCCCAGCAAGGCCAGTTTCATCACTACCTCCAGCTGCGAAGAATGACTTGTCAGCCCTGACAATAAAAAGACTCCAAGCGTTGAAAGCAGAAGGCCGCAGGTGGTGAGATATTTCTCACCGAAATGATCGTATAGCCAGCCCGCAAGGGGAGCCACAATCATTACTGCAAGCGGGACCGCCATCATCACCAGACCGATGCCTGAACCCTTTAACCCAAGGATATTGGCCAGGTAAAAAGGGGTGAGCATGATCGCCGCAAAAAGCACCAGAAAGGAGAGCGCGGCGCTGGTTATGCCCACGGTGAAATAGCGTTTGGTGAAAAATAAAAGAGGCAAAATCGGCGCGGCCGCCCTTGATTCAATCACTCCGAAAAGGATCAGGGCAATAAATGCAACCGCCAGAGGAATGCCCAAAAAAAGAACGTTTCGCTCCGGGGAGGCTGCATGGGAAAGGGCAAGGGAGAGGGAGGTGAGCAGTATTGCCCATGCAAGTGCCCCGGGCCAGTCGAAAGGCGCCGTGGTTTTTTGAACTTCGGAATGCGGCGGCAGGACAATCCTGGCAAAGATGAAAAAAAACAGGCCTACGGGAACTGTGCAAAAGAAAATGGAACGCCAGGAAAACAGGTCAATGAGAAAACCGGAAAGCGGCGGGCCGGTCATCAGGCCCAATGATACGGCAATTCCGATGAAACCAAGGCTTCTGCCCAGTTGGTGCGGCGGAAAGGTTTCGCGGATTATCGCCGGGCCCGTTGACATCATCATCGAGGCGCCCAGGGCCTGCAGGAAACGGGAGATGATCAGCATTGAAAGATTCGTGGAATAGGAACAGGCAAGGGAAGCAAAAGCAAAAATGATCATTCCGGTTGAGTATATTTTTTTTCTGCCGAAGATATCGGAGAGATTTCCCCAGAGCAGCAGGGTGGCGGTGATGGTCAGCAGGTAGATCATCACCACCCATTCGGTCCTGTTCAGAGGACTTGCGAAATCCCGCATGATGGACGGCAGGGCGACATTGACCATGCTGCTGTCCAGGGTTGACATGAAGACCCCCACTGCGACAACGGTGAAGATCTTCCATTTATTGTGCGGCTTGGTTTCCGGATTGTTCAAGATGGGTGACCAGAGAAGACATAGATTAATCGGGTACTTTTTTTCAATCTACAGCATGGCGAACTTTTCTGCAAAAGGATGCATCAGGATTTAATCAGAGAAAGAAAGTGACCGCTCAGGAATTAATTTGATCCAGGGCATTCTGTGCAAGCTCCTGCACGGGAATCTGGCGTATCTCGCCATTCTCATAGAGGCGGATGATGGTATCGTCCGCAAGGAGTTTGCCTAAGAATTTATTTGCAGGTTGCGCCTTGAGGTTGCCGGCAGCCCAGGCGGCAAAACCGCGCACCGTGGGATCTGCAGATTCAAGATAGGGCAGCAGATACTGCACGGGATTTTTTGTGAGGACCATGTCGAGTCTTGTCTGGGCAAGTCTGCCAACCGCCCAGGCAACTCCGCGCTGCTGGATTGGATGTTCCTGGAAATTGCCGTCCTCGCGCATATAGGAGATCGGCATATGGATATATTCCTCGGCAAGGGCGTTGTGATTGCTGATGATCTCGGCCATTGCTTCCGGAGCGCCCCAGCCGATGCCGCCGGATTCGTCGTTCATGCTCCAGATCAGCCGGCGCATCACAACCCTGGCCGCCTCCATATCCTGGTCTGCTAAGCGGGCAACATTGACCCCCATAGCAGAAATCGCATGCCATCGAACCTTTTCAGCAGCGGAACAGATTCCTGAGAAAAGGGTGTGGATTCCGTCCCGCGGAGGATGGGAGCCGAGCTCGGCAAGGATATCGGCCAGAGCATGGGTTTTCAGCATGGAGAAGAGCTTGCGTTTCAGGGATCTTTCGCTCATGACTCACTGAAAACCGGAGCAAGGAAGATCATTCTTCGATGGCAAATTGCGCGATGGTGGTTTTGGGTGGCATGAATTCACCCACCGGAACCAGCTTTTTGTTGAATTTTACGCAATCGACAATAAGGTTCCACAGGGCGTTCATCTCTTTCATTTCACTGTCTGATTCAGGGGTGAAACTGACAAGTTTTTTCTCAATGGCTATTTTCATGGATATGCTCCTGGTAAATATTAAACAGATTCTTTTATCGCCTTGGCAATTCTTTCCCCCAACGCAACACAGCCTTTCAGGTCTTCATGGGTGGGGACATTTTTCACCTTGACGCCGGGATCGATAATCTCAAACTTCATCTCTTCCATGGCATTGTTCAGCAATTTCACCGCCTCGCCGCTCCAGCCGAAGGAACCGAAGGCGGCGCCGATCTTGCCGGAGGGTTTAAGTCCTTTCATGTAGGTCATGATATCGGCCAGGGATGGCAGGATGCCGTTATTCAGGGTGGGCGAGCCAAAGATCACCGCCTTGGCACCCAAGACCTCGGTCATGATATCACTGCGGTGGTTGACCTTG
>JAHJJF010000006.1 GCA_018823135.1 Pseudomonadota bacterium | reverse complement strand
TGGGTGATGGTCCCCTGGGCCACGGTTTCCGTGGCGATGATTCCATGCCCGGCATCAAGAAAAATCACCTTGAAAACCTCATGCTCAAGATCGCGCATGGAATGGATAAGATAATCGGCAACTTCACCGGAGGATCGGATGTACTCTTTCTTTGCCAGGCGTTTTTCCAGATAACGCCTGGCTACACCTTGGACCAGATGGATTGCAAAACCGTTGCTTGCTCCGACCCCCTTAACACTCTGAAGTTCCTCCTCGGAGGCCTCCAGGGCGCCGGCAAGGGAGCCGAACCGGGCAATGACCGCCCGGGCGATTTCCTTGCAATCCCGACGCGGGGTGCCCAGGGTCAGAATGAGCTCCAGGACTTCAGCATCACTGAATGCATCAATCCCCAGTTCGAGATATTTTTCCCGAAGCCGTTGCCGATGGCCCGCGCCTTTAGTCTGCCATTCCTGTTGATTCATGCTTTACATCTTGGCTAGAAAGAGTCTGTGAAAGAATGCTGAATCGCTTTCACGAAAAATCCAAGAACCCGCGAAGGGAAAAAAATCCATACCCATATAAAGCGGTTATAATTTCCCCGCTACCTGCTCAATTCCCTGCCGAACAACTCATTGGCAATCTGGGGATTAGCCTTACCCTGGGTCATTTTCATCAATTGCCCCACGAAAAATCCCATGAGCTTGGTCTTGCCGGCCTTATACTCCGCAACCTGGCCGGGATTTTCGGCGACAATCTCCTGGACCATTTTCAAGAGATCACCGGTATCGCTCATCTGCACAAGGTTCTTTTCCCGGACCACTGCTTCAGGATCCTTGCCCGAGGCCATCATCTCCTCAAAGACGGTTTTGGCGATCTTGCCGCTGATCGTCCCCTGATCAATCATCACCAGGAGGACCGCAAGATTTTCTGCCGAAACCGGGCAACTGCCCAGATCAATTGCATCCTCGCCCTTGAGCTGGCGCATGAGCTCGGTGCCGATCCAGTTGCTCAATTTTTTAGCGTTGGGATATTTTGCATACGCCGTCTCAAAATATTCGGCAAGCTCCCTTGATGAGGTGAGAATATCCGCATCATACAGGGAAAGATCGAACTGGCTGATAAACCGCGCCTTCCGATGGTCCGGAAGCTCGGGCAAGGTCTCTTTGATTGCCGCAATCCAGGGATCATCGATTACCACCGGGATCAGATCCGGATCAGGGAAATACCGATAATCATGGGCCTCTTCCTTGCTGCGCATGGAATTGGTGATATTGCGATCCGCATCCCAGAGCAATGTCTGCTGGATAATCTCGCCGCCGTCGAGCAATACGTCGCGCTGCCGCCGCTCCTCGTATTCAAGGGCGCGCTGCACATTGCGGAAAGAATTCATGTTTTTGAGCTCCGTGCGGGTCCCAAGGCGGTCCTCACCCTTTGGCCGCAGGGAAATATTGGCGTCACAGCGGAAACTTCCTTCCTGCATATTGCCGTCACAGATATCAAGATACCGCAGAATGGAGTGAAGCTTTTTGAGATAGGCCGCCGCCTCTTCCGGCGAACGGATATCCGGTTCGCTGACAATTTCGATAAGCGGCACCCCGGTACGGTTCAGATCCACATAACTGCGGGGTTCTTTCTCATCATGGATGAGCTTGCCGGCATCTTCCTCCATGTGGATACGGGTGATGCCGATACGTCGAGTCTTTTCCCCGACTTCGATCTCAATACTGCCGTGTTCGGCAATGGGCAGATCAAACTGGGATATCTGGTAGCCTTTTGGCAGATCCGGATAAAAATAATTCTTGCGGGCAAACTGGTTGACTTTACGGATGGTGCAATTGGTGGCCAGGGCCATTTTCATGGCATAATCAACCACGGTTTTATTCAGGACCGGCAGCACCCCGGGCATACCGAGGCAGACGGGGCATGTATTGGTATTGGGCGGCGCACCGAAGGAAGTGGTGCAGCCGCAGAAAATCTTACTGTTGGTCTTCATCTGGGCATGCACTTCAAGCCCGATTACCGTCTCAAACTCCATGTTCTACATCCCTGAAAAATAAAAATGAAATTATTGCCTCACGCGATATTTCTACTGGTACTAAACCTTCGGGCAGGACGCAACTCAGCGCGGTCCTTTATGAATCCAGGCCCGCACTTTCCCAAGCTCTTCATCCCATGCCGAACTTATCCGGATCAGTAAAAACATCCTGAAAAGCTGATCAACGGTCTTCACTGCCATTTCCAGCATACCGACCCGGTCAAGGATTCTTCCCTCAACTGCTTCTGTGCTGTCGCCCTCTTCATTGCCGGTCATGGTTTTAGGAGGTTTGACGCTTCGAAATTGCAGCGTACTGGCCTTAATCGTCAAGCCCCATTCAAACATATCTCGGGTAATCAAAAGCCGCGCCTGTTCCAGCTTCTTCCCCATGGTAAGCCCGGTGCGGGCCTCCTGAAGCTCAGACTGCAACCCATTGCAGGAGAGTTTCTCGTGGGATTCGCCTTCTCCTGATTCAAGGAGCATATGCTTTTCAAAAACCACCTGGATATCGCCTTCACCAGGCAGATTGATCGTCCCGCCCCGTTCTTCGCTTTTATACCAGAGCCAGGTGAGAAACTCCTGGCCGATAAACCTCTTTTCAGTAATTAAATCGACTAAATCCATATCGTTATCACAATTATATTATATAAATATATCTGGGGTTATATCGTCGAGCCATACCAATTGTTCCCCGGTTAACATATGCCCGGCGACCATATACGGTATCTGCTGGACCAGTTGCAGGCCGAAGGAATCCTTGAAATATCCCTCTAAAAGCTCCTGGGCTTTACCGCTGGTTGAAAAAAACAACAGGGTATTGTCGGAAAGATTCCAGCTGAGATCATATACCGCCGGCACCGGCAGCGCCTTCTTGGTTAAGGCGATTTTGATGCTTTCCTTGATCTCGACGCGATGGGCGCGGCTCAATTTAGGAATCTGCTTCTCCTTTTTGATCCGCTCCTCCTCTTTCATGCAGAATTTTTTTAATACCTGGGAAGCAACTTTGCGCTCATCAATGCGCAGGGAAAGAACCACATAATCGCCCGCAGTGTAGGATGCATAGGCAAACTCATTGTCAAACATATTAAAAACCGAAACCCAGCCCACCGACTGCTCGTCATAGGAATCGTCAATATCCCGAAAAGAGTATTCCTTGATGCGCTCGGCGATAAAATCCCAGAAATTCCCCGGGAGATCACCTTCAACGCTGTATCGTACAAATGTTGCCGAAGAGGATAACATGCCCATTTTTCTAATACCCTTTAAACTTGCCGCACAAAACCACCGGCGGATTCATTAATAAGAATAAACCATATACCACAAGGAAAATTGATGGGCTCGTAAAAAGTCACTGTAGCCAAAGGTCCACCTCATAAAATCAACATGCGACAACGCAGTAACTCGATGAAATCAATCTTTTGCCGATTTCATCATATCACTATGGTCTCTTATAAAATCACTGCAGCAAAAGGTCCACCACAAAGAAGCAACATTGCACAATGGAATAACTCGATGAAATCAGTCTTCTGCGATTTCATCATATCACTATGGTCTCTTATATGATCGCTGTAGCAAAAGGGTCCACCACAAAGAAGCAACATTGCACAATGGAATAACTCGATGAAATCAGTCTTCTGCGATTTCATCATATCACTATGGTCTCTTATAAAATCACTGCAGCAAAAGGTCCACCACAAAGAAGCAACATTGCACAATGGAATAACTCGATGAAATCAGTCTTCTGCGATTTCATCAAAAATTAAAAAGCAGCACTGCACGCCGCTCATTTTGTTCGGACCGGCAGAGACTTTAATTTCATCCCAAAGGCCTCAGTTTGCCCTATATTGGTGGCCTCCCCGCCTTTTTTCCCGTAAAGGGCAATCAAATGCTTGACATGGGTGGCCGACTATTGTAAATAACGCCATTCTACTTGGGGGTCGTTAACTCAGTTGGTAGAGTATCTGCCTTTTAAGCAGAGAGTCGCGCGTTCAAGTCGCGCACGACCCACCATATAAATAAAGACTATGTCCCCATCGTCTAGTCAGGTCCAGGACACCGGCCTTTCACGCCGGCAACACCGGTTCAAATCCGGTTGGGGACGCCATCACATAGGGGAATCAGGTTCCTGCTGGTTCCCCATTTTTTTCTCCCCCACTGCCACCTCTTTTGTTGAAAACAAAAAACATCGTTAAATTCCGGAAAAACCGATCAACAATTCCGGTAATACGAACCAGGGCTTTCCGCCATCCCGGAACGCCTCCCTGTTGAACCAAGGTAACCGCTTGCAATAACAAGGATTTTCCATTTAATAGCTATCTTGGCACAAAAGATGCTTAATGATAATGCACGTTCAAAAAAATATTAGTGTTTCTTTAAAACACATTTCATTTCAGGAGAAAACCCAATGCGTAAAAATGGCTTAATATTTGTAAGCACCTTTCTGCTTCTTTTAACAGCTACAGCGGCAATTGCAGGTCCTGTTCCGGTTACAGTCCCGGAACCTTCCTCCATGCTTCTTTTCGGCACCGGTCTTGTCGGGCTTGCAGGCATTGCACGAAAAAAGAAAAAATAACCTCCCGGATCTAAACATTTCATTTCACAGGCAGTGTCTTTCCGAGACGCTGCCTTTTTTATTGCCCTCCCATAATAAGTGCCCTATATTCTTTTTTTTAATCAGCATCCGCATTTCAAAAAAGGTTATCAATGAAATCCTTTAAAGCTGCGCTATTTGACCTGGACGGCACCCTGCTCGACACCCTGGCTGACCTTGGAAACTCAACAAATAATGCCCTTGAAAACCTGGGCTATCCAATCCACCATCTTGACGCTTACAGATATTTTGTCGGCGATGGAGCGCTTACCCTGATTTCCCGGGCGCTGCCTGAGGCGAGCCGGTCTGAAGAATCAATAAAGACATGCCTTGAGGAATTTATCAAGGTCTACCGACGAAACTGGGATAATCTGACAAAACCCTATTCCGGAATCATGGAAATGCTTGCGGGCCTTGCCGCAAAGGGAATAAAACTTGCGGTACTCTCAAACAAGCCGGATGATTTCACCCGGCTCTGCGTGGCGAAATATTTTGCGGATTCCACATTCGATCTCGTTTACGGGCAGCGGCCAGGAGTTCCTAAAAAACCGGACCCTGCCGGCGCCCTTGCCATTGCCGAGACTCTTGGAATCGATCCCGGGGAATTCCTCTATCTCGGCGATACCGGCATTGACATGAAAACCGCCAATGCCGCCGGCATGATGGCGGTAGGCGCATTATGGGGATTCCGACCCAGGGCCGAACTGGAGGGCAACGGCGCCAAAAAACTTGTGGGCACTCCAGAAGAATTTCTCCATCTGCTTTCTTAACAAGAATCCTCTTAAACCCGCGAATACTTCTCCCTGGCAAACCCCAACGCCTGGTCAATCAACGCCTCGGCCTGTACGGAAAGATCCGAAAACAGCAGGGTAATACGCATTCCACCGGCCTCACCCTCAGCGGTCCAGTTGCTGATGTTCAACCTGGAAAGCCTGCAGGTTAGCCGCTTGATTTCAAAACTGAACTCGGATTCCGATATGGTAATCGTCGCCTCCATCTCCTTGAACATCTGCGGCAGATTATCACTGAATGCCACTTCACAGAGCACTCCGCCCTTACTTATATTGATCAGTTTTGCCATGACATCCCCCTGGCCGCCATGGAGAATCACGCCTGCATCAGGGATGTAAAAACGCTCATTGATCCGCCAGTTCCTGGGGTTACAGGCCTTGTTTACCAATTCCTTGAGAGCGTTGGACAGAAACGGAATCTGCAGAAAATAATCCATCCCGGCCCGGGTCAGGCATTGCACCGTTTCCGGGGAATCCGGGCTGATTATGCCGATCAGCGCCACCGTGCGGTTGACGCTCCGGGCGCGAAAATTGTCTAAAAATGCGGGATTTGATGATACGGAGTCCGCATCAACCAGCGCCAGATCAAAATGCTGATTTTCTATTTTTTCAAAGGCCTTGTCATCGGTTGACGCCTCAACAACCACCGCGTCACTGAATTCGGATAAAACATAATGCTTCACCATATTCCTGAAAATCCGAACATGGTGCGCAACCAGTATTCTTCTAAGACGCATCAGACACTCCTGTAACCACTTTTTTACATCTGCTCATCTTCTTTCAGGGCCGCAGCGATATCGCGCTCAACCACCGGATAGCTCACGCAATGCCATTTTTTCCCGAAATGCCGGGACAAAATATTAAGCGCCGTGGGATCATCCGTCTCAATGATAAAAACAATCTGCAATGGTGATTTGCCCACCACCTCATAGCGCCTGATCATCTTGCACCGCTTACTGAGCTCCTCATCTTTACCCTGGTCGCACCATTTTTCACGTTCAACATTTATTTCCTGTGCTGAAACATCGGCCTTGGCGTCAAAAAATACAATGTATTGCATGGTCTTTCCCTTAAGGGTTTTGATTATTTGGGCTTCAACATCTTTGGAAGCAACTCTATCTCAAGATCCGGATCCAGGTAAAGGATTAAATCATCCGATTACTTGACTCCCTTGACTCCGAAGCTATAATACATGATTATGTCTTCTCAAAATTCACTGGCGCTGCCATCTCGCACTTATCCGCCGACTTTATTCAATTCCTTTTTGGACTACGCCTCTTTACTGATTATTCTGGCGATTCTGCTTCTGCAATCAGGCTGTGCAGTGCCTGTTTCAAAACGTATCGAAACCACGGCATATTGCGGCTGCGGTTCCTGCTGCGACTGGGAAAGGGGCAGCTGGAAATACCTCAAGCTTGATTTCTGGAACGAGTATGTCAGCAAAGGAAGAAGCAAAGGGAAGCCCTATACCGGAAAAACCTCGAGCGGGACCTCACCGCGGGAACCGAATCCCGGCCTTTTTTCCATGGACAGTCTGCAGCGGCCCTGGATGATTCCGGTGCGCATCATCTTCCCCTGGCTCATCCTGCCCTATGACGGCACCATTGCCGCTGACACCAATTATTATCCGTTCGGCACCAGAATGCATGTGCCCCGTTACGGCTGGGGTACGGTTGAAGACCGCGGCGGCGCAATCAAGGGACCGACACGCATTGACCTCTACTTTGATTCCCACGGCAGAGCCCTGCAATGGGGCAGGAAAACCGTTCCGGTACGAATCTATAAAAAATAACCAACAATTGACAGACTCTTAAAAAGTCTGACGTACCTTTTAAGATGGCTAAGTAAAAATTTCGGTATACAAGGAGTGGTGTTGCGAAAGCGGAGGCATATATATATTATGGTGAGCATTTCGCAACCCGCTACGACACAGTAGATCGAACTTTTTACGACGCCATCAACCATTACCGACTCAGGAGATCAATATGTCCGAATTTAACAATGTAAGCGTTATCAAAAAGGCAAACATTTACTTCGATGGCAAGGTAACCAGCCGCTCGATACTCTTTGCCGACGGCTCAAAAAAGACCCTGGGAATCATGCTTCCGGGTGAGTATGAATTCAGCACTGCCGATAAAGAAGTAATGGATATCCTCAGCGGCGACCTTGACGTACTGCTTCCCGGCAGTGATCAGTGGAAAACAATACACGGCGGCCAGGCCTTTGAAGTGCCGGCCCAGGCGAAATTCTCCCTGAAGATCAAAACACTTACCGATTACTGCTGTTCATTTATCAAGTAAAAACGTTGACTGTAAGGACGCAATCATGGCACGCATCGGCATTATCACCTGCTCGAACTGCACCCAGGACACAAACTGCGCCTCCGTGGTCTGCCTTGGAGACATGAGGAAAAAACGCGGTTTCTTCGAACGCTACAACCAGGAAACAACCCTGGACCTCATCGGCATTATCAGTTGTGCGGGCTGCCCGACCCTTGCTGCTCCGGGAAAAATCCTCAAACGGGTAAAAGCCCTTGCAGAATATCACATCGATGCCCTGCATTTTTCCTACTGCATGACTGCCCTCTGCCCTTTTCTGAAAAAATACGAGAAGATCATTCAAGGCAATTACCCTGATTTATTGATCGTCCACGGGACTCACACCCCAAGGGACAACCAGCTGTTTCAGGCCGAAGTGAAAGAGATCCTCTGCCCGGCGGCAAACGCGCCCCAGGATATGAATGACGTTATAAAAGGAACCCTTAAAGCCAGGAAAAAGTAAGTCATGGAAATACCCGTTTTCCAGATAGACACGTTTACCGGTGATATATTCAAAGGCAATCCTGCTGCGGTGTGCATTCTGGAAAATTGGCTCACCGATACAACCCTGCAGAATATCGCTGCGGAGAATAATCTCTCGGAAACCGCTTTTGTGGTTCACCGCAATGGGAGCTATGAAATCCGCTGGTTTACGCCGACAGTGGAAATCGATCTCTGCGGCCACGCCACCCTTGCCGCGGGTTATGTGTTTTTTACCTTTATAAGCCCCGGGTTGCACCGGATAGACTTTCACTCTTCGAAAAGCGGCCCCCTGGCAGTGCTTAACGAAAATGAGCTCTTTAGACTTGATTTCCCGGCGCACCCCCCGACTCCCTGCCCGACGCCGGAATTGTTGATTCGGGCCCTACACAAAGAACCGCTGGCGGTCCATAAATCCGAAGACTATCTGGCGGTTTTTGAAAATGAAGCGGTAATCACGGGCATCTCTCCTGATTTCGGGCTGCTCGCGCAATTGGATCACAGGGGTGTGATTATTACCGCCAAGGGCAATGATGTTGATTTTGTCTCGCGTTTTTTCGCGCCGAAATGCGGCATCAATGAAGATCCGGTCACCGGTTCAGCACATTGCGCGCTCATTCCCTTCTGGAAATCAAAACTGCATAAAACAACCTTCCGCGCCAGGCAGGTTTCGGGGAGGGGCGGCGAACTTTTCTGCGAAGATGCCGGCAAGCGGGTGTTCATCGCGGGAAAGGCTGTCTGCTACCTCAAAGGAAGCATCTTTATATGATTTTTATCAAAATCCAAACGTCAATCACACCTTCTATTTTCCAGTAACTCCTTGAAATATCAGCAATAAAACACCTTCACTGCTCGTTCGGCCCATAAAACCGGAAAAAAATAAACCGCTACGCCAATATTTTGTTAAAAATTTCTTTTATCTTTCCTGCAAAAATGCTATCAAAAAAAATTCTTTCGGAATTTTATCTTCGGTTTTTATGCCATACCTGTTCCCTGGTTTATTATACAAATAATTTTATCCGTACTATCAGCCTGTTAAGGAGTAACACCAATGAAAACCAAGACTCTCACTGTTTACATTGCTGGGTTAATCGGCTTAGCACTCCTCTGCCAACCGGCGGGAAGTGTCGCTCAAACTTTCGACGGCACAGCCGCCCAGAAGCACGCCATTGAAATCCTGCGTTCCA
>JAHJJF010000005.1 GCA_018823135.1 Pseudomonadota bacterium | reverse complement strand
TCAAGCAGGCTGCCTTCGGCACGATAGAGGCTGACCAGCGCCTGGCGGCAGTTGATTGTCGCCTCTACCTCGTCAATGGCGCTTTCCAGAAGATCGCGCTGGGCCTGGGCTACCTGCAGGGCAGTGCTGGCGCCGACGTCGAAGCGTTCCTCTTCAGCTTGCAGGGTTTCCTCCTGCAGCAGGCGGGTAGTTCGGGTGGCGGCGATCTGCTGACGAGTGCGTTCAAATTCATTCATCGCCAGGCGAACGTCAAGCTCTACAATCTGCTTGAGATTTTCAAGCGCTTCCGTGGCCTGACGCCATGAGGAGCGGGCTGCGAAATCACGGGCTCTGGCCGGCCGATTGTTCAGGTACTGACTGAGTTTAATTCCAACGCTGAAATCATGGTTGTTGCCGTCAAGGTCCTTGAAGGATTCGGAAAAGGAGTCGGCATAGCCGCTCTTGCCAAGGGTGATAAAGAGATCAAGCCGGGGCAGGAGGCCATTTCTGGTATTGATGGTTTCCAGCCGGTTCTGTCGCAGTCGCAGGCGTGCCTCATTCAAATCAGGTCTTGATTTTTCAGCAAGGAGCAACCGGTCTGCCAGATCAGTAATTAACTGCGGATTGATCTCGGCTGTGCTGGTGGCGTTGATCTGAAGATCAAGGAGCCTTTTTTCTCCTGGATTGATCAGGCGCAGGAGACGCAGGCGGCTTTCTTCAAGGGCGCTGTGCACATCGATTAAGGCCTGTTGGCGCCGGGCCACTTCTGCTTTGGCGGCAGCCGCTTCGATGCGGGGCAGAGTGCCCACCTCAATGCGCTGCACTATTTCATCAAGCTGCTGCAGGGCAATGGTCTGCGAGCGTTCAAAGATATCAATTTTCCGGGCGGCCAGTACATAATTCCAATAGGCGATTTCTGTTTCCGCCAAAAGCGCCTCGGTGATGCCGCGGAGTTCAAAATTGGATACTGCGGTGTTGATCGCCGCCTGCCGGACACTGACCAGATTGACCGCAGGGCCAAGACCGCGCAGGAGTGATTGGGTGATACTGAGTCCGATCCTGGCGCTGTTGTCTGTGTCATCATCGGTGTGCTCCACAGCCGCCTCAAGGGTTGTGCCGGTTGGCAATTTCTGGCGCAGGCCGATAAGGGCAGTTCGATCGTCTTCAATAACTGTAATTCGGCTGCCATTTATCCCGGCTTCGCTGCTCTTCTCCCTTGAAAACTCAAGTTCGCCGAACAGTTCCGGATCATAGACGCCCCGTTCAATGGCCTCGAAGGAGCCGGCAATCATCGGTTTGATCTGCTGGATTTTCAGATCGCGGTTATTGCGCAGGGCAAGCCAGATGGCCTGTTCCACTGCAAGGTCAAGACTTCCCTGGGCAATGGTCACCATCGGATCTTCATCGGTGAATTGCGGCTGGAGGTCCCGGGACACTGAAACGGCCTCTACCGGGGAAATCTCGGGGTATTGCATGCCGGACTGGAACACCGGCAGGGAATCCGGTTTGAGGCAGCCGGGAATGAGCAGCAGGAGGGCCGGCAGTATGCACAGGATGGTGCGACGGGTTTGTCTGAATAAAATTATTTTCATGGGGCTACGGTTTTTCCCTGACGGTGAAAGAGCAGATAGGTTGCGGGGACCAGGACCAGGGTGATCAGGGTGGAGCCGGTGAGGCCGCCGATCACCGCCCGGGCCAGCGGCGCCTGGGCGTCCGCTCCTTCTCCGATGCCGAGGGCAAGGGGCAGCAGAGCAAGAATCGTCGTCAGGGTGGTCATGAATATCGGTCGCAGCCGTCTGCGGCCCGCCTCGGCAATCGCCTCGTTGACCGGCATGCCGCTCTGCAGCAGTTGGCCGGCCTGGTCAACCAGCAGAATGGCGTTGTTTACCACAATGCCGCCCAGCATGATGCAGCCGATATAGGACTGCAGGTTCAGGGTGGTGCCGGTGAGAAAGAGGATGAGCAGAACACCCACCGCCGCAACGGGTACTGAGACCATGACCACAAGTGGATCGCGTAATGATTCATACTGACAGGCCAGGACCATGTAGACCAGGACCAGGGCGAGCACCAGAGAGAGCACCAGTTCGGCAAAGGCCTTCTGCTGTTCCTCGAACTTGCCGGAAACCGTCAGGTCATAGCCCACGGGGCGGGCGATCTGATCAAGCCGTTCCTGGACATCCGTGGCAACCGAGCCGAGATCGCGGCCCGCGACATTGGCCTGCACCGAGACCAGGCGTTGCTGGTCCTTGCGGTCGATGAGGATCGGTCCGCGGCCCGGCTTGGTGGAAACCAGATTATGCAGGGAGACCTGCTCTCCGGAGGCAGTGGTCAGGGTCAGGTTGAGGATTTCATCAAGGGAGCGTTTCTCTGCGTCTTTGAGTTGTACGAAGATACGATAGGAATTGCCCTGCAGGCGGAATTCGCCGGCTTTTGCACCGGCCACTGCAGTGCCGATGACCCTGGTGATATCCCTGATACTGATTCCCATATCCGCCACCTTGTTGCGGTCGATACTTATTTCCTGCTGCGGAATACCGGCCAGATTGCTGGTCTCTACATCGGTGATTCCCTGAATATCGGCAATGGACACGGCCACCCGGCCGGCAAGGGCCTCGAGTTTCTGCAGATCAAAGCCGCGCACCTCAACGGTGAGTCCTTCGTCGCCGCCCAGCAGACGTTCCAGCAGGAACTGTCCCTGGGGGGCGCGGGTTCGGATCTTCATGCCAGCCACCTTGCCGTCCAGACGTTTACGCAGATCATCGGCAATTGCTGTATTCGACCGCTTCCTTTCTGCCGCCGGTTTCAGGGACAGGGTCATATCAGAGCGGGAAATTGCATTGGCCCGCCAACCGGTGGAACCGGCGCTGACCACCGAAGAAACCGCCTCGGCAACATTATCGGTGACTATTTTTTCCATGATCCGGCTCTGCCGATCCACCAGGTCAAGGCGGGTGCCGATCTCCATTTCACCTGAGATCCGCACTTCACCCTCATCACTGGGAGGCAGGAATTCGGTGCCGATAAAGGGCAGCAGCAGCAGGCTGAGACCCAGAAGGGCGGCAGCCGTGAACACCGTAAGCCACGGGTGACCCAGTACCCGATGCAGTAGTTCCATGTACCGGTCATTGAGCGACTGGGTGAGGGTTTCCGCCCTGGCAGCCACGGATTTGATCCATCCGGAGCGATTGTTGACACCCGGCCCGGAGGCTTTCATGAGTTTGGCAGCCAGCATGGGCACCAGGCTCAAGGCAACCAGCAGCGAACAGATCAGCGAAAAAATGATTACATAGGCCAGCTCCTGGAAGAGCACGCCGGTCACCCCGCGTACGAAGATCAGCGGCAGAAAGATGACCAGAGTGGTGATGGTGCTGGCGATGATCGCCGGCCCCACTTCAATGGCGCCCTGCACCGAGGCCTCCTCCACGGACTCAGTGGTCTCGGTGCGGCGCCGGAAGATATTTTCCAGGACGACAATGGAGTTGTCCACCATCATGCCCACCCCCAGGGCCAGGCCGCCCAGGGTCATGAGGTTCAATGTGAAGCCGCCGAAATAGATGAGACTGAAGGTGGCGATCACCGAAATAGGGATGGACAGGGCAATTACCAGGGTAGAGCGGATATTGCGCAGAAAGAACAGCAGGACGATAACCGCAAGTCCTCCGCCGTAGAGAACCGAATTAGTGACATTGGCAATGGAGCGTTCAATGAAATTGCCCTGGTTGACCACCGGGACGATTTTGATCTGGGGAAAGGCCTGATTTGCGGCATCGATTTCCGCGAGTATCTGCTTGGCAACCTCAACGGTATTGGCGTCGGCCTGTTTACGGATGGCGACGCGGATGCCCCGCTGGCCATTAACCCGGACAATGCGGTTGAGTTTTTCATAGGTATCCTTGACCTCGGCAATCTGGCCAAGGGAGACGGTGACGCCGTTTTTTTCCATGATCACCGTATTACGGATCTGTTCCATGTCGGTAAATTGGGCCGGTGCCCGCAGGTTGACCTCGAAGCGGCCTTCTTCGATCTTGCCGGCCGGCAGGTCCAGGTTGGCGTCGCGGATTGCCTGCAGTACCTGATCCAATGGCAGGCCCAGAGCGTTGACCCGGTCCGGATCAAGCTCGATGCGGACCTCGCGGTTGAAGCCGCCCCAGACATCCACCTGGGCAACGCCGGGAACGCGGGCAAAACGATAGCGGATCTGGTCTTCGATGAGCTGGGTCAGTTCCACCGGGTCAAGGTCGCTTGAGATGCCTAAGATCACCACCGGATAGCTGCCGATATCGTACTTTCTGACCATTGGTCGCACAATGTCATCAGGCAGTTCATTGATCTCGTCTTCGATCTTGGACAAAACATCCAGGGCGGCGGTGTCAATATCCGTGCCCCAGGCAAAACTGACCCGGATGTTGCTGTTGCCCTCTGAAGATTGGGAGGTCATCTCCTCCACACCCGGGACCGTTGCGACTATTTCCTCGAGAATCTGGGTGACTAGCCGCTCCATGACTTCGGGGCTTGCTCCTTCATAACTGGTGCGGACCGTGAGGGTGGGGAGTTCAATATTGGGCAGCAGATCGATGCGCAACCGGGAGAGTGAGACACTGCCGATAATGACAATAATCAGGGTCACCATGGTGGTGAAGATCGGACGTCTGACGCTGAATTTCGGCAGGTTCATGGGGTGGCGGCTTTTTCCGGTTTGTTTTCGGAAACGGATTCAGAAATGATAATTGTCGAGCCGTCATCGATGAGCTGATGGCCCAGGGAAACCACCCGGCCGGTGAGTCCTTCGCCCATAACCTGGACGCGGTCTCCCTGGCGGATGCCGACCTGGACGGGACGCCACGAGACTGTCATTTTTCCCTCGTTGACCACAAAAATGCCGGTGTGATCGTTGCGGGAGGTCAGGGCGGCTTCGGAAACAATCGTTGCATCCATTTCACTGTCCAGTTTTACTGTGGCGCGAATAAACATGCCCGGCTTCAGGCGGAGCTTCGGATTGTCAATGGTAAGTTCAACCCGGGCCTGCCGGGTTTCCCGGCGGAACACCGGCGAGATCCGGGCGATGCGGCCTTCAAAGGTTTCCCCGGGAAAGGCATCGGTGCTGAGCTGGGCGGTCTGGCCGGGCTGCAGACGGGCGTAATCCTTTTCCGTGACGAAGATGATGCCGGTAATCGGGTTCAGCTCAACAATGAGCAGCAGAGCGGCATTGGCAGATACCGTGTGTCCTTCATCAACATAGCGTTCCGCCACCACCCGGGGGTTGTCACTGCCGGACCAGTTGGCGGTAACTTTGGTATAGCTCAGTCGAATATTGGCGGTTTCCAGAAAGGCCTCGGCCCTGGTCACCTGTGCCTTGGCAACCTCAAGCTGCGCCTGTTTGGCCGACTGGTTTGCCATGGCCTCGTCATACTGGGATTCAGAGGCGACACCGCGTTTTTTGAGAGTTTCCACCCGCTCAAATTCCCGGGCGGCGATTGTCAGAGCGCTTTTCGCTTCCACCATATTGGCGTTGGCAACCGCCAGGTCTGCCCTGGCCTGGGCCACGGCCTGGATATATTCATCATTGTCCAGTTCGGCAATAATCTGGCCGTTTTGCACGGTGTCGGCAAGCTTTACCGCCAACCGCTCCACCCGGCCGCCGACTTTCGGGGCCGCCACAAACTCGGCCCGGGGTTCCAGGCTGCCGTTAAATGTCCGGAACAGGGTGATGGGGCCATGCTCTATGGCCACCACTTCCACCGGGGCGGCACGACCGCCGCCCTTGCCGCCTTTTTTCTGTTCATCCTGCTTTCCGCAGGACAAAAGAAACAGGACGAAGCAGAGTGCTGTTCCGGCCAGCAGGGCCTTGGTGATGAGCTTTTTTAACTGTTTCATGGGCATGGACGTAGAACCTCATGCAGGGAATTGGCGTAGCAAATTTGTATTTCATCTCTTTAAACAAAAAAAAAGAAATCTGATATGATTTTTTCAAAGATGTGCCTGCGGAAAATCAAATAAACACTTCCGGTAATGGGTAAGTTTTTTGTTTTTCTATTATAATTGAACAACATGGGCTGGGCAGAGGATTGCAATGATCATTTGTTGAGACGCAAGATGTCAGAGATAAAGATAGCTCTGTTCAAGTTTTCTCGGTAATTTCCGGAGATGTCTTTTCATTAATAATCTGCTAATAATATAATCGTGATCCAGAAATAATATTGTGGACCCTTGGTTTTTATGGAAATATCGCCGGTGCGATAAACTTTTTTCCCGCCCCTGGCAGATGCACAATTTTTTTTTCAACGCCGAGTATCCGCGCTCTATGCAATTCATTTTTTTTCCGGGGGGAGCAACTCATGAAGGGTATTATCTTCAATCTGCTGGAAGGCTTTATTACAGACAATTACGGTGAGGATGAATATGAGGGGGTGCTGTCGCGATGCCAGCTGAAGATGGGGGACCCCGGAGTTATCGTCGGTCCCGGGACATACCCTGATGAAGACTTCATGCAAATCGTTGCTGAAACAGCGCGATTGCTGGACAATTCTGTGCCTGATGTTTTCCGTGCCTTCGGCAGATATGCCATCCCGAAACTCGTCGAAAGGTACCCCCGGTTTTTCAGTCCCTACAGCCATCCGAAGGATTTTCTGAAGACGGTTGATTTCATCCACCACATCGAAATCGTCAAACTCTATAAAGATGCCGAGACCCCGAAATTTTCTGCCGAAGATCCTTTTGCTGATACCCTTGTCATGAAATATTCCTCTGCACGAAAATTGTGTTATCTTGTGGAGGGACTCATTGACGGGCTTGCCGATCATTATGGGGTGCCCATCGAACACAGTCAGACAAGATGCATGATTCATGGAGACGAGCAATGCGTATTCAATCTGAGGTTTGAAGGGTAGAAATGGATTCTGACTTTGACAAAGCCCTTATCAAGATGTCGCGGCTGCAGAAGAAGCTGCAGATCCTTGAGTCCATGGTGGAGGACCGCACCCGCGAGGCATATCTCGAAGAAGAACGTGCCGCTTCACTGATTGATCTTCACCAGGAAGCCATGCGGGCCGGGGAAGTTGACAGGTTGATCAACCGGGCCCTTGACATTCTGCTGGGCAGAGATTTTCTGCAGATCGAAAATGCCGGGGCGGTCTTCCTGGTGGAAGAGAAATCTGCAGAGCTGGTATTAAAAGCCCACAGGAATCTTGCGCCGGAGCTTCTGGATCTCTGTACGCGGGTGCCTTTCGGCCGCTGTCTGTGCGGCCTTGCCGCAGCTGAGTGCCGTACTTTTTATGCCGCCAATATTGACGAGCGTCATAGCATCAGGTTTGACGGCATGCGCCCTCATGGCCATTATTGCGTACCGATCATGACCGGCAAGAAGCCGCGGGGCGTCATCACTCTCTATCTGCCGGCCAATATGCAGAAGAGCGACGAGGAGATTGCCTTTCTCGGTGCAGCAGCTGATATTATAGCAGGGGGATTGCAGAGACTTTTTTACGAGGATGAGCTTGAGAAATATCAGTCCAGCCTGGAAAACATGGTGCAGGAACAGACCCGTGAACTGCGCCAGACAAATGTCCAGCTGCGGCAGGAAATCAGCGACAAGGAAAAGGCCGAGGAATCACTCCGCGAGGCGGAGCAGAAATACCGGAGTATCTTTGAAAACGCTGTGGACGGTATTTTTCAGAGTACCCTGGACGGTGTTCTGCTGAACTGCAACGCCGCCTTCGCAGGGTTTCTCGGCTATGAGACTCCGGCGGCAGCCATTGCCGCTCTGGATGATATCGCCCGGCAGATCTATGTTGTGCCAGCTCAGCGACAGGATCTCCTCGATCTTTTACATAAAGGGCCTGTTTCAGGCTTTGATGTTCAGCTCAACCGGCTGGACGGCGGCATCATCTGGGTGACGATGAATGTCCGGCAGGCATATGACAGGAAAAATGACACTTATTTTCTGGAAGGGATCATCCAGGACATAACCCTGCGCAAGACGGCCGAGGACGCCCTGGCCGCTGAGAAGGAACGCCTTGCTGTCACTCTGGCGAGCATTGGTGACGGGGTCATAACCACAGATACCGACGGACGCGTAGTTTTGTTGAACAGAATTGCCGAGAAACTCACGGGCTGGACCCGTGAACAAGCTGTGGGCAAGCCGTTGTCGGAGGTCTTTCATATCATCAACGAGCGCACCCTGGAGCGTTGTGAAAACCCGGTTGAAAAAGTGCTGCAGTCCGGCAAGATCATCGGTCTTGCCAATCATACCGCGCTGATCGCCCTTGACGGGACGGAACGGAGCATTGCCGACAGCGGCGCGCCGATCCGGGACAAGAGCAACCGTATCATCGGGATTGTTCTCGTGTTCCGGGATGTCACCGAAGAGAACAGGATGGAAGCCGAGCTGCTCAAGATCAAGAAGCTTGAGTCCGTCGGAGTGCTTGCCGGGGGCATCGCCCATGATTTCAATAATATCCTGGCGGCAATTCTCGGCAATATCAATCTGGCGTCACAGCTGACCCCGAAGGAGAATCGTGTCCATAAGCTCCTGCGGCAAGCGGAAAAAGCGTCGCTCCGGGCCCGGGACCTCACCCGGCAGCTGCTGACATTTTCCCGTGGAGGTCATCCGGTTAAAAAAACCGCATCCATCGGCGATATTATCAAGGAATCGGCTGATTTTATTCTCAGGGGGAGCAATGTCGCCTGCCAGTATTCCATTCCCGATGATCTCTGGCTTGTTGATATTGACACCAGTCAGATGAGCCAGGTGATTCAGAATATCATCATCAACGCCGATCAGGCCATGCCCGAAGGTGGAGTTGTTACGGTGCTTTGCGACAACGTGCAATCCAGTGCGGAAAATATGCTGCCTGTTTCAGATGGGGCGTACGTCAGAGTCACCATAAGCGACAGCGGCGCCGGCATCCCCGCCGATATTCTCGATAAGGTGTTTGATCCCTACTTCACCACCAAGCAGCAGGGAAACGGCCTGGGGCTTGCCATCACCCATTCGATCATCAGCAAGCATGCAGGTCATATTTCCGTGCAGTCGATACCCAATAAAGGCACCTCTTTTACGATTCTGTTGCCGGCGGCCAGTGCTCTCGCCACCGAAACTGCAATACTCACCGATGAACATATCAGCGGCTCGGGCAGATTACTTCTTATGGATGATGAAGAGATCGTCAGAGACGTGGCCTCCTCCATGCTGAGTCATCTCGGCTATGAGGTTCTGTCTGCCGAAAATGGCGAAGAAGCCATTGTGCTGTATCAGCAGGCTCTGGACGCTGGTTCCCCCATCGATGCGGTCATAATGGACCTGACAATTCCCGGAGGTATGGGCGGTCTGGAAACCTTGAAGAAACTCACCGAAATATATCCCGATGTCAAAGCGCTGGTCTCCAGCGGCTATTCAAACGATCCGGTTATGTCCAACTTCGCGGAATACGGTTTTGCGGGTTCGGTTCAGAAGCCTTATCGACTTGATGAGCTCGCCTTAGCAGTCCACCGCGTTCTTCATGGTGATTGACATAAGGTGGACATCCTTTTCATTGCGGGAGAAAATGGATGGTATGGTTAGGCAATTGGTGCCCTCGGCGCGAATCGAACGCGCGACACCAGGATTAGGAATCCTGAGCTCTATCCCCTGAGCTACGAGGGCAATATGAAGTGTTCTTGACGAGTTATGCGCTTCGCGGTGGTGCTTGGTTATTGGCTCGGTCGACTTTTTACAATTTGGCCAACGCGTTATCAAGCCAGTTTGTAAATCTTTTCATGGCCTCTTTCAAGTCATTTTCAGAGGGAGACATATAAAATGCTTCCATTCCATCAAGAGAGTTGCATACTATACAATCACGGTGAATTTTATCAAGTCCTGCGTTCAACATATTTGTTTTTACGGTCCGTCTGATATGGTGGAAGGCGACATCCTTGGTCCATGTGCGGCCATAATAAATTGAGTCATCAGCCCAACAGTCAATGAACAGGGACAGTGGATGCATTTCCCGTGGTCAGGTCCTTGCTTTTCTGTGGCGGGAAGCTTTAATGGAATAAATCGGAACAGGCACCCACGTATCATCCCAGGCCCATGTTTTATTCTGTCGATAGCACCACCACAATCTATCAAGGACCCCCTCAAGATGTTTGATTGTTTTAAAAGAAGACTCCGGATAACCCTATCAAACCGGCAAGAAAAGGGTTATATCAGGAGACAGATAATTTGGATGAAGACGGTGGTCTATATTGATATGGGTTATGAGACTACTGCTCTATAAGAATAATATACTAATCGGACCATCCCCTGAGATTGTCTGGTTTTCAAATAATAAGGTGAATTATGATTATACGTTTTCTCTACATGGCTAAAAATGAGGCTGGAAAGCCGGTGGAGTTCTGGGCATGCAACGACTGCCGCAGAAAAAATAACCATTCGATCCTGCTCCGGAAGTGGAAGCTCATCGAGCAGAGTAGCGATGAGAATATAATTTGCGATAAATGCGGCGCTGGAACGACGAAAAAAGAACCATCAGATGACCAGTGAGAATTTTTCCCCTCCCTGAAACCCAGAGACCAATGAGCACCTCAAACCCCGAACTGCAACTTGCCGGTGATTTTGTCAGGGACACTGATTGCAATATTTTTCTCACCGGCAAGGCTGGTACCGGCAAGACCACCTTTCTTCATAATCTGAAAAAGAACACCCCTAAACGGATGATCGTCACCGCGCCCACCGGAGTGGCGGCAATCAATGCCGGCGGGGTTACCCTGCATTCTTTTTTCCAGATGCCCTTTGGTCCGTTTGTGCCTGGCAGCGAATCGTATGATCGCAGCAGCCAGCACAAATTCAACAAGGAAAAAATCAACATCATCAGGAGTCTCGACCTGCTGGTGATCGATGAAATAAGCATGGTTCGTGCCGATCTGCTGGACGGCGTCGATGCAGTCCTGCGTCGTTATCGCGGTAACGAATTGCCCTTTGGCGGCGTGCAGTTGTTGATGATCGGCGATCTGTACCAGTTGTCTCCGGTGGTGAAGGATGCCGAATGGCAACTTCTGCGCGATTATTATGAATCGTTCTATTTTTTCAGCAGTAATGCTTTGCGTCACACCGAACTGATTTCCATTGAACTGAAACAAATTTATCGCCAGTCGGACCCACGTTTCATTGAGCTGCTCAACCGGGTGCGCGATAACAGGCTGGATCAGGATACTCTGCAGGAGATCAACCGCCGTTATCTCCCTAACTTTGTGCTGCAGGACGACGAAGGTTACATTACCCTCGGCACCCACAATCGCGGCGTTGACGCGATCAACGAATCCAAATTGGCTGAGTTGCCGGCAAAAACGCGTCGTTTTAACGCCGATGTCGCAGGCGATTTCCCCGAATACACCTATCCGGCTCCGGCCGAGCTTGAACTTAAGGTCGGCGCCCAGGTGATGTTCGTGCGCAACGATTCTTCTCGCGATAAACTCTATTTCAACGGCAAGATCGGTAAAGTGACACGTGTGTCTCGTGAAGAGGTTTCCGTCAAGTGCCCAGGCGACCGCGCCGAGATCGTAGTCGAACCGGCAACCTGGGAAAATATCAAGTATACAATCGACAAGGAAACCAAGGAGATTATTGAAAGCAAAGTCGGAGAATTCGTGCAATTCCCGCTGAAACTGGCCTGGGCCATTACTATTCATAAGAGTCAGGGGCTCACTTTTGAAAAGGCCGTGATCGACGCCAACGCCGCCTTTGCTCATGGCCAGGTTTATGTAGCCCTGAGCCGTTGTAAGACATTTGAGGGCATGATACTCAGTACGCCTCTTTCAGCAAATTGTGTGAAAAGTGATAAGACGGTATGCCGTTTTGTGGATAATGCGATGAGAAATTCGCCCTCGCAACAACAGCTGATAGACGCAAAAAACCGCTATCAGCAGCGTTTATTGATGGAATGCTTTGATTTTAAGTCGTTGCATTTTTACTTGAATCAGTTGCTGCGGGTGTTGCTCGCAAACGCCAGACTGGTGACAGTTGCCGGCGTGGATGATTTTCACGAATTGGCGCGAAAGGGGGGGGCTGAAATTTGTGATATCGGCGAAAATTTCAAGCGGCAATTGCGCAGTCTCTTTGCCAATGACAAACTGCCCGAAATGGACGCTGTTGTTTCGGAGCGCATCACCAGGGCATCAGGCTATTTTCAGGAAAAAATCGAAACGATTCTGGCAGCAAATCTTCGAGATTTCCGAGTAGACACGGATAATAAGGAAATTGCTAAAAGGCTCAAGGATATCCTGAACAAATTGAACAAGGAAATTGCCGTGAAGTCGGCGGCGGTGAAGAGTTGTGAGGCCGGTTTTTCGCTTGCCAGCTATCTGCGCGCCATATCTGTCGCAGAAATTGATTTCAAATCAGGGAAGGAAAGAAAAGCCTCAACGCAATACACCGCCGCCGATGTCGGTCATCCCGAGTTGTTTCAGGCCCTGAAGGACTGGCGTTCGCAAAAGGCCGCGGAGGAAGGGCTCCCACATTTTCGGATTATGCACCAGAGCGTGCTGATCCAGATTGCGGTGAACCTGCCCGACAATCCTGCCGACCTGAAAAGAATAAAGGGAATCGGCCCCCGGCTCGTGGAAAAATACGGCGCGGAACTGGTTGCCATGGTTTCAGCCTATCGCCGGAAACACGAGATTGCCGAGGTGATGTTGCCCGAACCCCAAGTCGCGCTTCAAGAGGTTGAAGTCAAAGAAGAAAAAATGCCGGCAAGAAACACCAGACAGGTCAGTTTTGAGATGTTTCAATCAGGATTACGCGTGAAGCAAATTGCCGAAGAACGCGGTCTGGCCAATGCTACCATTGAGGGGCACCTGGCCGGTTTCGTTCAGGCCGGCAAGCTGGAAATCGGCAGACTGGTGCCGTCTGCAAAACAACAGGCCATTGCCCAGAAACTTACTGAAATTCAGGGTGGTTCGCTCAAGGAACTGAAAATCGCCTTGGGCGACGACTATTCCTACGGTGAAATCAACCTTGTGCTCGCCCACCTTAAACTTCAGGAAAACATCTGATATTAATTTTTTGAATAAAGGAAAATTATGAAAGTATATCTGCTTCAGCACGGTGAGGCGATGCCCAAAGAGAAGGATCTCCGAAGGCCTCTCTCGTACAAAGGGATAGAAGAGATCAGAAAGGTCATCGCCTTTTTAGCAAAAAACATTGATCTTTCACAAACCGTAAATGTCTATCACAGCGGTAAACTCCGGGCGCAACAGACCGCTGATGCTTTTGCAGGGGAACTAAGTCTTGCCCCGCCTTTGGAGATTGCAGGATTATTGCCCCTTGATGATCCGCAAATATGGGCATCACGCCTCAATGCTTCTGATGAGGATACGATGCTTGTCGGCCACCTGCCGCACCTTGCGAGGCTTGCGGCATTGCTTATCTCCGGCGATCAGGAAAAAGAAATTCTCCGATTTCGGATGGGCGGGGTTGCTGCTCTTGAAAGAAATGAGTCGGGCTGGTGGTCGGTTTCCTGGATGGTGATCCCCGGGCTTTTTAAAGAATCGGCAGGTGAAGATGACGAGCTGGATATGGAAGACCTGGAATTTATTTCCCGATTGACCATATGATAAAGCAACGGCTGAAGATCAAAAAAATCAAGAGTGTCGGCTTCACAACTCCTTAACAAAAACAACCTTGTCATCACCAGGTGTATAAAAATCCCTGATCCGGGCTTTTTCTTCATAGCCGGCATTCTGATAGAAAAGGCGGGAGGGGAGGTAATCGTCTCTGCCGGCGGTATCAATGGTAATCAGTCTTGCTCCTGATGCACGGATTTCTTTTTCAGCCGCAGTCATTAAGGCGCGGCCGATGCCCCGTCTGCGGAGCTTTGTTGAAGCAACAATCCAGTAAATATCCATGACTCCGGAGGTGCAGGGGGTCGGCCCGTAACAGATCCAGCCGCAGATCTGCCCTGCGGATTCAGCGACCAGCGAGAAATATTCGCTTTCTATGGCATTGCTGATGCTTGATTCAAGGACTTCTGCGGCAACAACTAATTCTGTCGGTCTGAAGATCACCGTGGCGTTCAGAATATTCAGGATATCTTGCTGGTCCTTGGGGTTGATGTGGCGGACCAGGACGTCATCTTCTGCGATTGGAGGCAAAAGGGCTTCTGGTGATGACGGAATCACAGTCTTTGGCGGATTATCCGCATGCAGGCGTTTTTTTGCATTCTGCAGCATGGCGTCGACAAAGCGATGATAGGCTATGCCTTCTTTTTCCAATGCTGCGGCAAAACCTGCATCAGGTGAGATGTCGGGATTGGAGTTCACCTCGAGAACATAGAGATTGCCGAAATCGTCCATCCTGAAATCCACTCGTGCATAGTCGCGGCAGCCCAGAGCGTGCCAGGATTTTACCGCAAGGGTTGATATCCTTTTTTTCTGGGTCTCGGGCAGATTATCCGGGAAAATACGGGGTGTGTTGGCGTAGGCAAAGGAAGATTCGATCCATTTTGCCGAGTAGTCGACGATGCGCGGCATGTCTTCCGGAAAGGCCGCGAAACTGATCTCAGCGATGGGCAGAATGCTTATCCTGCCGTTTATCTCAATCACCGAAACATTGAATTCCCGGGTGCCAACCAGCTGTTCCACAATGGCCGGTTGTTTGAAATCTTTATGGATTAATTTTATGGCGTCAAGTAATTCCTTGCCGTAATGCTTGCAAACCGAGCTCTCGGCAAATAGTCCTTCGCTGGCATCGGTGCAGGCAGGTTTTACAATATAGGGTCCGGGGAAAAGCTCGGACTTTTCCGGCAGGGAACCGGGGCGGACCTTGATGCCTTTGGGTACCGGAATTGACGCCGCAGAAAGGACGCCTTTGGTTTTAACTTTATCAAGAGTAAGGGTCAGGCAGGCGGTTGAGCCACCGGTGGCCTGGCAGTTGAATGATTCGCAGACCGCAGGGACGTGTGCTGCTGATTCCGATTTTTTTGCAAATCCTTCAACCAGGTTGAAAATTATATGATCCTGTTTGTCGGCGAGCACGGTGGTAATGTCATAAAGATCCCGGACTCCTATGGCCTTATAAGGTATTTTTAGTTTTTCCAGGGATGCGGCAACTGTATCTCTTTCAACAAGGACGCCTTTTTCGCTTTCCAGAGCATCGGCGGCCGGCAGATTGTACAGGAGGAGAATCTCTTTATCGCGCAGGATGGTCATTTCATGAATTCCTCTATACCCGGTCAAAGGCGCTGGCGATAATGCCGCCGATAAGATCGTTATAATTCATACCCATGGCAGTGGCAATCATCGGCAGATCGGAATGGTGCGGATGGAGGCCCGGAAGCGGGTTGATTTCGATGAAACACGGGGTGCCTGCGGCATCAAGGCGAATGTCAACCCTTCCGGTGTCGCGGCATTCCAGTGAACGGTAGGAGGCCAGGGCAAGGGCCTCCACGGCATCAATCAGGCTGTCGCCCTTTACTACTGGGACATAATCGACAAAGTCTTCGCAAAGTTCTTTTACCTCATAGGAATAGTCGGCGGCCGGGGCATTATCTTTGATGCATACCTCAAGGGTGCCCAGTATACGGGCTTTATGACCGGTACCCAGGATGCCGGTGGTGAATTCCCTTCCCGGAAGATAGGCCTCAACCAGAACCGGCTGGCCTGGGAAATCCTCAAGCAGTTGGCCTGCGACATTATGCAGGGCATCAATGGTATCAATACGGCTCCGGCTGCTGATACCCTTGCCGGTACCCTCGGCCACCGGTTTAGCAAAAACCGGGAACGGCAGACGGAATTCCCTGAGGTCGTCTTTGCTATGGATCAGGGCCGCGGCTGGGGTGGCAAGGCCATCGGCCAGGATAATTTTTTTTGCAACATACTTGTCCAGGGTTACGGCGCAGGTCAATGGATCGGAAAAAACATAGGGCTGGCCGTACATCTCAAGCAGGGCCGGCACCTGCGCTTCCCGGGAGCGTCCTTTAAGCCCTTCGGCAATGGAGAAAACCAGATCCCAGCGTTCACCGTTAATCAGCCGTTGGTTGAGTTGGCGACCGTGGCCGATTCTCGAGACCTGGTAGCCGTTGGCGTTGATCGCCTGTTCAAGGGCGTCAATGGTCGATTCGGAATCAAATTCCGCCACATCCTGCTCGGAATAACCTTCTGCCAGATAAGCGGAACGCAGATCGTATACAAGGCCGATGTGTTTAATTTTCATGAAAATTTCCTTACGGGGTATCTGGTCTTTGAATCAGGAGGGTTGCAATTGCATTAAGCAAAGACCCGGCGTATTTTTTAGAATACGCCGGGATGTCTTTCAGGTCAAGGGTGCTATGCACGCCATGGTTGGGAATCATGATTCTGTTGTTTTCTGAGACGGAAGCGTCCGGATCAGGCAGACGAACGTCTGCTGCGGCGCTTCTTGCGGAGAGAAGTCATCGGTTCTATTTTGAGGGCTCGACCCGTGGCGAGATCAAAGACCGTCGGATTAATAGATTCGATGGTTTTGTTTTTTGTCTGGAAGGACTGAACCTCCATCCTTCCGGTAGCAATCGGCTCAGGATAACTGACCAGCATGCCTTCAAAATTTCTGAGCACCGTATGTGTCGGACTGCTGGTGATCAGGTAATTGGGGAGCACGGGGATCTTGCCGCCGCCGCCGGGAGCATCGACTACAAAAGTCGGGATTGCAAACCCGGAAATACGGCCGCGGAGATATTCCATTATTTCAATGCCCCGGGACAATGGCGTGCGAAAATGTTCCACACCCCTGACCAGATCGCACTGGTAAAGATAATAGGGGCGGACGCGCATGGTTATCAGGCCGCGCAGCAGTTCCTCCATCACCTGGGGGTTGTCGTTGACGCCGCGCAGGAGGACGGTCTGGTTGCCCATGGGGATACCGGCATCCACCAGTCTGGCACAGGCCGCCCGGGATTCTGCGGTAATTTCATTGGGATGGTTGAAATGAGTGTTCACCCAGAGCGGCTGGTAATTTTTAAGCATGGTCACCAGTTCTTCGGTGATGCGCATCGGCATGGTAACCGGTGTCCTGGTTCCTATACGGATTATATCGACACTGGGAACACTGCGGACCGCGGCAATAATTTTTTCCAGTGATTCAGTCCGTAAGGTAAGAGGATCGCCTCCGGACAGGATAACATCGTGTATTTCCGGATGATTTACCAGGTAATTGATAATTCTTTTCAGCTGCGGCTGTGAAATGTTGACTTCACGTTGCCCGGCAACCCGTTTTCTTGTGCAGTGCCGACAGTACATGGCGCACATGGAGGTCACCATGATCAGGGCACGGTCAGGGTAACGATGCACCAAGCCGGGGACAGGCATGTCGTGCTCTTCTTCCAGGGGGTCATCCAGGAGAAAGGGCGGATCATGCAGTTCGTCGGTCATTGGGACAGCCATGCGATAAACAGGGTCTGAGGGTTCCATCTTGCGGATCAGCGAAGCGTAATAAGGGGTGATCGCCATTGGAAAGCGGTGGATGGCGTTTTCGATGTCCGATTGGATGGCTGCGCCGGCAAAGAAATTTTCCAGTTGCCGGACTGTTTTAATTCTGTGACGGATCTGCCATTGCCATGAAGTCCAGCCCTGGTGGCTTTTATCTTCAGATAAAGGAAAAAATGGCAGAATGTTCTGTATCTTCCTGGTGGTTTTGGTTTTTTTCGATCCGAGGTTGTTGACTGAAAGGTGGGTTATTGCGGGTGAAGCGTTGCGATAGGCGGTGGTTGAGGAATAAATACCCTGGCTTGGAGGTTTTTCCTCATTTTGCGAGACTTCGTCTGGGGGTTCATCCTGTACAGTGGTGATTTCTAATTTCGACATGGCGGCTGTTCCTTGAAACTCTTTGTGATTCTTTATAATTCCGGATGGTTGCCTGGTCCGGTGCTGGTGGCAAATTTGTATAATTAAACATCTACTATTTAACTGCTTTATAGGGTTCTTATAATGGAAAAGCAAGAGAAATTTGTTATGGGGAAATTATTTTTTAAATAATCGTCTGCTGACGATATAACTTGTTGTAATCAGATGGATTTATTTCCGGAATATCCGCGCCAGAACCGAGAGAATCAGGCTGATCAGGACCATTGTGGTGATGGGGATGTATATTTTGAAATGAGGCCGGGTAATGATGATATCTCCGGGGAACCTTCCAAGAGGAATTCTGGAGAGCGTCGGCCAGAGCAGACCGATTGCCAGAAAAGCTATGCCGATGAAAATTAATGTTTTCTGCATGGCCGGGAGTCCTTGCTTTTCTGCCGCCTGATCATCAAGTTGCGGGGCTGTGAAAAATCAGATTGATCAGACAGAGGGAACCCGCAAAAAAAATCCCTGAAATCTTTTGGTCAGCCAAAAGGTTTTTTCAAGAATTCGAACAATCCTGACAGGAATCCGCGGACCTTTTTGACTCTGAGGAGGACTACCGTGATATTGTCGTGCCCGCCTCTTTCTAAAGCGAGGTCGACCAGGGTTTTACAGGATTCCTCAAGAGAGCCTGCCGCGACAATATCTTTTATCTCATGGTCCGGGACATAGCTCGAGAGTCCGTCGGAACAGAGGATGATGATATCACCGGGCACTACCCTGATTTCACGGGTGGCGGGCATTATATCCTCATCCTTGCCCATGGCCCTGGTGAGGATATTGGAATATTTGCCGTTCAGGTCTTTGGCGCCTTCAGGATCAAGGATCGCCTGCTCTGCGGCAACATTGTGGATGACTGAAACAAGACTGATTTCTCCCTTATGGACCAGGAAGATGGGGCTGTCGCCGATGTTTGACGCTATGAGCGAGTCTCCGGGGAAATACACTGCGGAAACCGTTGAACCCATTCCGCTGTAAGCGCCCTTGTTTTCAGAAAATTTGTTGACGACACTGTTTGCCAGTTGCAGTCCGGCGATAAGGCGGTTGGCGTTTTTGGAAAGTGACGGGTCGGTGTCAATGAGTTCTTCGACCTGAATACCGGTATGGAAACGTTTAAGGTAATCTCTGGTGGTGTCCACCACCAGTTTGCTGGCAACCTCCCCGGCAAGATGCCCGCCCATGCCATCCGCAACAATATAGAGTTTCAGGTCGTCATCAAGGAAGTAGCTGTCTTCATTGTTTTTTCTTTTATTGCCGATATCGGTAAGGCCGGCGGATTCAATGGCTAGCATTAATTAACCCTTTGAAATAATAGGTAAATATTTTTCACGAGGATGATCTTTCGGCAGTCTGTGTGCCATTTGCGGTTTTGTCCATCCACCTGAGAACTTTATTCAGATGATCAGCCATCTGGCTTGCTTTCTGATACCGTTTAGTTTTGTCCTTGACCAGGGCAAAATTGATAATCTGTGCCAGGGGTTTAGGGATATCCGGGTTATGTTTTCTCGGATCAATATGAGGTTCATTGATAATTTTATGCATGAGTGTCGCAAAATTCTCAGCCCGGAAGGGGACCTCGCCGGTGAAGAGTTGATACATGACAACACCCATGGCAAAAAGATCGGAGCGCCCGTCAACTTTTTCGCCGGAGATCTGTTCCGGGGACATGTAGAATGGTGTGCCCTTGACGATACCGGTCTGGGTCTGGGTTTTTGAACTTGAGGTAATCCTGGCGATGCCGAAGTCAGTTATTTTGACCACGCCGTTATCAAGAAGCATAATGTTGGCAGGTTTTATATCGCGATGGATAATTCCCTGCCTGTGTGCATAGTCAAGGGCATCAGCAAGGTCTGCCATGTAGCCGACAACCTTGCGCATGGGCAGGAGTGAGCCTTTTTTTGTGTTGCCCTTTAAATCATTGCCCACCAGATATTCCATGGCAATATAGGCAAGATCCTCTTCTTCGCCGGCATCGTAGATTGTGACGATATTCGGATGAGACAGGGTGCCGGCGCTTTCCGCTTCAAGGAAGAACATTTTTTTCATCTCGGCGATTTCATCCGATTCAAGTTCATCGGCAAAACGGAAGGTTTTAATCGCCGTGGTCCGATTGATTCGCGGATCCTTGCCAAGATAGACGATGCCCATGGCGCCTTTGCCCAGCTGCTTGATGATTTCATAACGGCCAAGGGTGGGTTTGGTGTCTCCATCACCACCTATGTTTGAAAGCAGTGGGTCCGCGCCCCCTGTGCCCATGATCACCGTATCACCAAGCTGGACCATTTTCTTTTTCCGGTCATCGGCATCCTTGAACTCACCGCCGTGTTTTTCAATATATTCATAAACTGAAGCTGCTTTGTTGAATTGTCTTTTACGCTCGTAGTCAAGGGCAAGGTTATAGAGAACTTCCTGCATGCCCTGGTCAACGGGGCATTTACGGAATTTATCAAAGGCCATGTCAAGCATCCCCTGACCTTGAAATGACAGCCCGAGCATCCGGTTGGTCTCGGCTGATTCGCCTTCAACCTTTTCTTTGTCGGTCTCGGTGAAGAAGTATTTCAGCGAAATCACCACAAAGTAACCGAAGATCAGTTCCAGCAGGGGATAGGCGGTATGAATCCAGAGACCATTTGCGGCAAAGGCATAGGTTGTGCCACCGAGAAACAGCACCATGAGCCCGAAAAAGACCAGCGCCGACAATCTTGCTTTGAGCCGCGGCAGGACAATTGTAATAATCAGCCCGACCAGGAGAATCAGCAGGAGCTCGAAGGCCTGGTCCCATGCCGGGCTGTTAATTGTTTTATTGTTGAGCATCGACCAGATGACATTTGCCGATAATTCACCCAGGGGCATATTCGGTTCCAGTGGTGTATTTAACGGATTAATCAAGCCAAGCGCCGAAGGGCCGATGAGCACAAGTTTGTTTTTAAAAGCGCTTTCAGGAATCTTGCCGGTATATACATCAAAAAAGGAATAGGACCGGAAGGCGCCGCTGGATCCCTTGAAAGTCACCGGAAAATCAGAGTCCAGGGTGGTGGACACCCGTCGGGAGCCCAGTTGAATGGAACTCCCCAGTTCAACGCTGATCTCTTCAAGGGGAACATTCAGGTATGCGGCTGTTAGCCGCAGGGCATAGGAGGGATAAAATTGTTCCCGGAATTCATAAATGGTTTTCTCCATACGGACCTTGCCGTCCATGTCATAGGCAAGGGTAAGATGGCCCAGGCCGTTGGCGGCCAGCATCAGCGGTTTAATGGGCAGCAGGAGGTTGGTTGCCTGTGGGGAAGAAGAATTCTCCAGTATTTTCATGTTGGTTATGGACATGCTGAGCAGGCTGTCATCGGCTTCGCCGGTGTCAACACCTTCAATGTCCGATTCAAGCATGGCCATGGGCAGGATGACATTGCCGGCGGCTTTAATTGAATCGGCCAGCAGGGAATCGTTGTCAAGGGCCAGGTAAAGCTTGTCCATTTCCTTGATGACATTTTTGCCATTTTCAGTTTTCGCCAACCCTGATTCTTCAAGGATTTCTTCCACCCTTTTAAGGGCTATGAGCCCGGTGTTTTCTTCCGGCTCACTGAAGATGATATTCAAGCCGATGGCTTTCGGGTTTCCGGCATTGATGCTTTCGATTCCTTTGGCGATATGTGATCTTGGCCATGGCCAGCGGCCGAGATTTTCAATGGAGTAGTCGTCAATGTTGACCAGGACGATTTCACTGGGACTGTCCTGATCTGAAAGGAGGTGCATTCTCAGGTCATAGAGTTTTAATTCCAGGCTGTCGATCACTTCCAGGTGGACGAGGCCCAGCAACAGAAAAAGTAAGGTGATTCCTGCCCCGGAGATGATGGTGGGATACTTTTTGAATATATTCATAAGAGAGTCTCGTGGAAATTGTCTGGCGGGAAACGGTTGTTTTTATTTTATTTCAGTCCGCTCGGTGAGCACAACTGCAACGGATCACAAAATTACCGTGTGTCAGGCAATGTCTGTGAAGTCCTGTAATCTTTGAGATGAATATCAGGATACAAAATTAATCAGATGATTACAATATGTTGTGTTGGCAAATGATATTATCCCGGATCCCTGGTGTTAAATCAATTCATGAAAAGGGCAGGAATCATCCGTGGGGATTTCATTATCCCTTGATGCAGATCAACGGCTCCACCCGGACCACCTTTTTTGCAAGCCCGGCAGCGTGTGTCGCCTCTACAACTTCGTCGACATCCTTGTATGCACCGGGGGCTTCTTCGGAAACGCCTCTGAACGATGGGCTGCGGATCACAATTCCCCGGGCGGCAAGATCATCTACGATGGTTCTGCCCTTATATTTTTTCATTGCCATCCTGCGGCTCATATTTCTTCCGGCCCCATGGCAGGCTGAACTGAAGGATTTGTCCTCGCTGGTGCTGGCGCCCACGAGAATATAAGATGAAGTGCCCATGGTGCCGCCGATCAGGACTGGTTGGCCGACTTGCCTGAATTCGGCAGGGATATCCGGGTGTCCCGGCCCAAGAGAGCGGGTGGCGCCTTTTCGGTGGACAAAGAGACGTGTTTTTTTGCCCTGAATAGTATGGTCTTCTTCCTTGCAGGTGTTATGGGAAACATCGTAGAGCAGATCAATCTGCGCCCGTGGGAGGATTCGTTCAAAAACGCTTCTGGTCAGATGGGTGAGAATCTGACGGTTGGCAAGGGCGCAGTTGATAGCGGCCCGCATTGCACCGAGATAGGCCTGCCCCTGGGGGGAATCAATGGGGGCGCAGGCAAGTTCTCGTTCGGGTATGGCAATACCGTACTTGTTTGCCGCCGTCAGCATGGATTTAAGATATTCGGTGCCGATCTGATGGCCGAGACCACGGGAACCGCAATGGATGCTCACCACAATATCGCTGAGCGCCAGACCGAAGACATCCGCAACCAGCGGATCAAACACCTCGACCACCCGTTGGATTTCAAGATAATGGTTGCCCGAACCCAGAGTGCCCATTTCATCCCGCTGTCTTTTTTTTGCCTGATTCGAGACATGCTCGGGAAGTGCGCCGGGCATCTGGCCTTTTTCCTCGCAGCGGCTCAGATCTTTTTTTATCCCATAGCCATGGGAAACCGCCCATTTTGCGCCGCCCAGCAGCATTTTTTCCATTTCTTTATCATTGAGGCGCAGTTTGCCGGTGCTGCCGACCCCCGCCGGGATCGTTGCGGCAAGGAGATCGGTAAGTTTATCCCGCACGCCGCCAACATCTTCAGCGGTCAGTCCGGTTACCAGGGTTCTGACCCCGCAGGAGATATCAAAGCCTACGCCGCCTGCGGAAACCACGCCCCCTTTTGATGCGTCAAATGCCGCAACGCCGCCGATGGGGAAACCATACCCCCAATGGGCGTCTGGCATTGCAAAGGAACCCTCAACAATGCCAGGGAGGCCGGCGACATTGGTAACCTGTTCAAAGACTTTATCGTCCATTGATCTGACAAGGCTTTCGCTGGCAAAGATCTTTCCTGGAACCTGCATTTTCCCATGGGGCCGGATTTCCCACTCGTTTTCGTCACGCCGCTTGAATAATTTTGTATCCATGGATGCCTCCCTGGTGGAGATTGTCCGAATCTCCTGGGGTTAAAGCAATTCGCATACTTCGAATATTAAACATCAACAATACACTGTGCGATCCATTGACCGCGTTTATTTTTTTTCACCTTGAGGGACGTATAGGTTGCCCCCTTGATTTCAACTGCTGGAGCATGTTTGTGTGGGTCAGTTTTTTCTCCAAAGATCTCCGCTTCGAGGATATTGTCGTGGATAAGTACCTGGTAACGGCTGAAGAGCATTTTCCGGATGTCCATTTCGTAGAGAACGGCATTCAACCAATCGGCAAAAAGCAATTCCTGGTCGTCCGCTTCGCAATGCACGGTAAGTTTTGTTTCCGGTAACACCGATTCAATATCAGTTATAACCGCGGTCAACGCCAGGGCCGCCTGTTCGAAGGCCTCCTCCGGGGTTTTGCCCACGCCACGCACGCCGATATCGGCGATATGGTGAAAATGTTCCCAGTACTTGTTTTGCATGCAATATATTGAGCTCTGATCAGCTAAAGTTAGTATAAGAAAATGGGCGAAGTTCAACGCTATTGAGGTGAACAATTACCCCTGAGCGGATTATATGTACAAGCGGACTCCAGTGAAAATAAAACGTTCAAAGTTTTATATTTTTTCAGGTGATTGTAGTATTTAGCTCTCCTTTAAATTAAGTTATAACAATAATGCGTTTGAACATGAAACGATATTAATCAAAAAGGGGTCAGCGGTTATGAAGCTTGCAAATGCCCATCAGATGCGGGAGCTTGATCAGGAGGCCATAGACCGTTACGGCATCCCCGGGATTGTCCTCATGGAAAACGCCGGACGGGGCACGGTTGATAAGATCATCCAGACCTTTGGGGATCCAGCCGGAAAAACCGTGTCAATTTTTGTCGGCCCCGGCAACAATGGCGGGGATGGCCTGGTCATTGCCAGGCATCTTCATCAGCTGGGGGCTGAACCCGTTGTGTTTCTTCTGGTGTCTCCTGAAAAGATTAAAGGGGATGCGGCAATCAATCTTCAGATTGTCCGGAAATTGCCGATCCCGATCATTCCCCTTCTTGAGGGCGACGCTTTTGACCGCGTGGAGCTCAGTCTGGCCGGCAGCTGGCTGACCGTCGATGCCCTATTCGGCACCGGCTTGAAACGGGAAGTTGCCGGACATTTTGCCGAAGTCATAACAATAATCAACCAATACCCTGTGCCCGTGGTATCCGTGGATATCCCGTCAGGTCTTGACAGTGATACGGGCAATCCCCTGGGAGCATGTATTAAAGCGCAGCTAACAGTTACCTACGGTCTTGCCAAACCCGGTCATTTTGTCTATCCCGGGGCGGAATATGTCGGTGAATTGTCCCTGGTGGATATCGGCATACCCCCGGAGGCCGTTTATAACGCTGATATCCGCTGCGAGTTACTGGAGAAAGAAGATCTTTGCCAATGGCTCCCTGATCGTAATGCCCTGGACCATAAAGGGACTTTCGGCCATTTGCTGATCATTGCCGGCTCCCCCGGAAAAACAGGGGCGGCGATCTTGAGTGCCCGTGGTGCCTTGCGATGCGGGGTGGGTCTGGTGAGTCTTTGTGCGCCGCAGGTGATCAATACTGTGTATGAGTCCTGTCTTGTGGAAGCCATGACCATCCCGGTTTCTGGGACGGAAAAAGGGCAGTTTAGCGTGCAGGATTTTCAGCGGATAATGGATGCCGCCGCCGGAAAGCAGGCGGTGGTTATTGGGCCGGGGCTGGGTACCGATCCCGAGACTGCGGAGCTGGTATTGCAACTTTACAGTAATCTGGATCTACCCATGGTGGTGGACGCGGATGCTTTGAATATCCTGGCAGCCTTTCGTTCGGAGATAAAAAATCCCCCTGCTGCCAGGATTCTGACCCCTCACCCGGGAGAGATGGCACGGTTGACAGGCATCAGCTCAAAGGAGATACAGTTAAGGCGATTAGAAATGGCAAGAAGTTTTGCCGAGGATAACGGCGTTATCTTGCTGCTTAAAGGGGCTGGAACGGTTATCGCCGATGGCGCCGGGGAGGCGAGAGTCAATCCCACCGGTAATCCAGGACTTGCCGCCGGCGGCATGGGAGATGTTCTATCGGGACTGATCGGCGGGTTCCTTGCCCAGGGCGTGCATCCATGGCATGCAGCCTGTCTGGGGGCCTATGTTCATGGCCTTGCCGCGGACGGTCTCTCGGAAACAATGGGAATGGATATGGGCTACACCGCCTCAGAACTCGCCGCAGAGCTCCCCGAAGCAATTCTCGAGTTGCTGGATTTTGAACAGGAAAAGTGAGTGCATTTTCGTAACTCGAATGCTTGTGGTTCTCCGCGACTGGAAGCTTCAATAATGCTTATTTGACTAAAGAGGAAATGGATGGGTCTTAAACAGTGTGCAATTATCCTTGCTGCCGGAAAAGGCACAAGGATGAAATCGGCCAGGGCAAAAGTGCTCCATGAAGTCTTTTTTTCACCAATGCTGCATCATGTAATTGATTCGGTAAATGGCTGTGAAATACAAAAAGTCATTGTGGTGACCGGCTATAAAAGAGAGTCGGTTGAATCGTCACTTTCCGGATACAAGGTGGATACCGTTGTCCAGAAAGAGCAGCTCGGAACGGGACATGCGGTGCTTTCCTGCCGGGAGGAACTTGATGATTTTTCCGGAACCGCACTGATTCTTTGTGGTGATACTCCGCTTATTCGCCCCCAGACCCTCAAGGCGATGCTTGAGTTTCATGGAAAAACGCAAACAGTACTTTCCGTAATGACCACTGTTCTCGATAATCCACAAAATTACGGGCGAATCGTCTCTGATAAAAGCGGCAATCTCGTCGGCATTGTCGAAGAAAAGGATGCAGATGAAAAAACCAAGAAAATCAAAGAGATCAATGCTGGTATTTATTGCGTTGATCTAGACTTTCTGTGGAGTGCTTTAGAAATGGTGGGCACGGATAACAAACAGGGAGAAATGTATCTCACCGATATTGTCAGCATCGCAACTTCCCAGGGCAAAAGGGTTACCAGGTATATATGCGAAGACCCTGATGAGGTGCTGGGTGTTAATTCGCGCATGGAACTCGCCAAGGCGCATCAGACCCTTATTAACAGGCGTAACGAGTGGCTGATGGCTTCCGGTGTAACGCTGCTGCGACCGGAAAGTATTTGTATTGAAAAAAACGTAATCATTGGAAAAGATACCATTATTGGTCAAAGCGTTTTATTACAGGGGGAGACCACAATTGGCAGTGACTGTATTGTTGAACAGTCAGTAATGCTTAATAATTGTAAAGTTGGTGAAGGCGTGATAATCGGCGCATTTTCCAATCTTGAAGGAGTTGAGATTAAAAGTTTTGAAAAGGTTTCGCCTCTAACATCACGAAAACAGGATAATTAATGCCGCGCAGCATTTTTGCTAAGGCACTCTTTTAAACTATCGGTTTATTTCGGTTGACTTTGGTTTTTTTTAGGTTGTATATTTTCATTGCATTCAATGTTTTTCAGACATTCAAAAAAGTTTTTCCGGTTGACGAAAATTCTTTTGATTTTAGATAGTTAAGACAATAAGACAGCTCTTCTTCATCTGTGTGGCAGGCGAAAGGGTCGGGAGGTTTTCAAGAAATGGAACATGCGGAAGATATCAACAGACTGGAGGCAATCGTTGAAAAGATGATTGCAAATTATAATATACTCAAGCAGGAGAAACTTTCTCTTGAAGCGGTGCTCGGACAGAAGGATAAAGAACTGAAAGAACTCCGGGAAACGGTGGATAGTTTAAAGGGCGAAAAGTCGGTTATTCATAAGCGTGTTTCGGGACTGATTGATTCCATAGAGAAATGGGAGAAGGCATCATCCCCAAGTACTGCGGAGCCGCAAAGGGAAACCGGGGAAAAATCTCAATCGCAGATTTTTACTATTGGCGGGCAACAGTAGAACAATTACAACGTTTTGTCATGGTGCTGGTTGGGAGGCTTCTTGGAGCGATTAGTAAAGTTTGAAGTACTTGGGCAGGAATATCCGCTTTATACGGATGCTCCGGAAGAAGATGTTGACGAGATTTTACAGCTGGTGAAATCTCAGCTAGAGGATAAAAGCCATGCCTCCGCGCGTCTTCCGTCCCATAAACTTGCAATTTTGATCAGCCTTAATATGGCAGGCAAGTATGTGAAATTAAAGAGAGATTTCGAAAATTTCAGGCGCGAGGTTGATGAAGATATTGACCGATTGACGAAAAAAATTGAGAATTTACTCTAAGTAATATAAGGTTAAAGTTATTCCCCTGCCTTGTTGGTGCTAGACAGTTAGTTTCGAGCCAACATTGGCATCAAGGGTGACTCCGCTGGTTATGGAAAGGAATTCGCGCAATCGAAATTCCTTGAAGCAACTATGAGTTTCAACACCCACCTAACACTGTTAGGTTCGATGTCGCTGTTCACACGGCAATGGCGGGGGAGTTTTTTTTAAGGAAATCACGCGCCTCGGTTGTGAGAAGCGTTTATATATATGACAAAACAGGGAGGTACAAAAGTTTTGTAGTGAGAATGCCCCTTTCTAATTGTGAAAAGGGATTCCAAAGGGTCAGTATCTGGGGTAATTGTGTGAAATTTGAAGTAGTTGTACGTTTGGGATAAGTCATTCCTGACACGCTTAGATTTATATAAATGTTATATGTGCGTTGTGCCGGCGGGTTCATTTCGGATAATTTCAGTGAGTTATTTTTTAAGCACTGTAAGTGAAAGATGCCGGGTTTTTTTTTGCGCTATGGGCCTCATATTGAAAAATAAAGGCTATATCACTAGTTAATGAATAATTTTTAATAGTTTTGGCACCGTCGAATTTTTTCGGCAAGTTTTTGGTCCCCCCCCAATTTCCCCGCCCCCTTTTTTTTCTCAATACAAATTAATGATATTCCCATGGAATTTCGTTTCGTTGTTGACGTGCTTTTTTCTGTTCAACGTCTTGGAATTATTATTTTTTTATTGCATGACAAGTCGGTTTACTGAATTTGCTGGTGTCTTTTGTAATGCCGGACATATGTCCATTTTAAAATTGGGAATATACATTCGGTGGTTCGCAAAAGATCATTTTAATCAATGACGCGTGACTTAAAGCATTCTGGAGATAAATGCATTTTGTGTTTGCTATCTTCACTTTTTCACAGCTGCGCATCATTGTTAACAATATAGAACAGGAGGGCAATCCCCGTGAGCATGTTATTACAGGTGATTTTATTCGTATTGGTCGGGGTTGGGGCAGGAGTCGGCCTCGGATTTTATTTTCGAAAGAAATTTATTGAGGTCCGCAAGGATAATATTGAGGAGCAGGGAAAGAGGTTTATTGAAAAAGCCCTGGCGGAAGCCGAACAGATAAAAAAAGAGGCGTCACTCCAGATCAAGGATGATGCGTTTCAGTATAAGCAGGAAATTGAGCGGGAAATTAAGGATCGAAAAATTGAGATTACCGAAGAGGAAAAAAGGCTCGCGCAGAAGCTTGATCAGATAGAACGAAAAATCGAAATTCTCGATAAGCGCGAGATGGAACTCCTCAAGAAAGAAAAGGCTTCAATCGATGATGACAAAAAGCTCGAAAGAAAAAAGAAGGAGCTTGACACGGTAATCGAGGAGCAGCGGTTTCAGCTGGAGAAAATTTCAGGCATTTCCAGAGAAGATGCCAAATCCATGCTCATGGAAAGCATTGAAAGCGAGGCTCGTATGGAGGCGGCCAAGGCTGTAGTCCGTATCGAAAATGAGATGAAAATTCAGGCTGATCGCAAGGCCAAGAATATTCTTGCTCTGGCTATTTCTCGCTATGCCGGTGATTATGTTGCGGAAAAAACCGTGTCGGTTGTTCCGTTGCCCAACGAGGAGATGAAGGGCCGGATTATCGGCCGCGAAGGAAGAAATATTCGGGCGATTGAGGCTGCAACTGGAATTGATATTATAATTGATGATACTCCTGAGGCGGTGATTTTGTCCGGCTTTAATCCGGTCCGCCGGGAAGTGGCCCGCCAAGCATTGGAGCGCTTGATATCAGACGGCAGGATTCATCCGGCCCGGATTGAAGAAGTGGTGGAAAAGGTTGCCCAGGAGCTTGAGGTGACCATCCGTGAAGCCGGGGAGCAGGCAACCTTTGATGTCGGTTCTCATGGGGTAAATGTTGAGCTGGTCAAATTGCTTGGACGTCTTAAGTACCGTACGAGCTACGGCCAGAATGTGTTGCAGCATTCCCTGGAAGTATCTTTCCTCTGCGGTATCATGGCTGCAGAACTCGGTCTGAACGTCAAACAGGCTAAACGCGCCGGGCTCCTGCATGATATCGGTAAAGCGGTTGACCATGAGGTTGAAGGATCCCATGCAAGTATTGGCCGGGATTTAGCAAAGAAATACGGCGAGGCGCCTGAGGTGGTTCATGCCATCGCGGCACATCATGAGGATGTTGAACCCACCAGCGTTCTCGATATTCTGGTCCAGTCCGCTGATGCCCTTTCAGGTGCAAGGCCCGGAGCCAGAAAAGAGATGCTTGAGACCTATGTCAAGAGGCTTGAAGATCTTGAAACCATTGCATCATCTTTTAAAGGTGTTGAAAAATCGTATGCGATTCAGGCTGGTCGGGAATTGCGAATCGTTGTAAACAGTACGGAAGTATCAGATTCCGAGACAACTCTTTTAGGTAAGGATATAGCCAAGGAAATTGAAAAGAATCTGACCTATCCGGGACAGATCAGAGTGACGGTTATCCGGGAAACCCGATCCGTAGAATACGCAAAATAACCAATGATAACGTATGGTAATAATTCTGAGGTCTTTTCCTTTTGGGGAGACCTCCAACTGCTTCAGCAATAAATGAATTTGACAATAGATGAACAGATAGCCCTGATCACACGGGGTACGGTTGATGTAATCTCAAAGGAAAACCTGTCTCAGAAGCTCTTGAAATCCAAAGAGACAGGTGTTCCTTTAACGATAAAGGCAGGGTTTGATCCCACGGCTCCTGATCTGCATCTTGGCCATACCGTTCTTATCCAGAAATTGAAGCATTTTCAGGAATTGGGTCATAACGTGCAGTTTCTGATCGGTGATTTTACCGGGATGATCGGTGATCCTACTGGAAAATCCGAAACCAGAAAAGTCCTCACCCAGGAGGATGTCAAAAAAAATGCCGAAACCTATAAGGAACAGATATTTAAAATTCTTGATCCTGACCGGACGGAAGTGGTTTTTAACAGCACATGGCTGAACAAGCTCACTGCCCAGGAATTTGTTCAACTTGCATCGCAGTTGACCGTTGCCCGCATGCTCGAACGCGAGGATTTCAAGGTGAGATTCGAAAATGAGCGACCCATAAGTATCCATGAATTTCTCTATCCCCTGATTCAGGGCTATGATTCTGTGGTTATGAAAGCTGATGTGGAAATCGGCGGAACCGACCAGCTCTTTAATCTTCTCATGGGGCGGGATTTGCAGCGGGCCTGGGGACAGGAACCTCAGGTGGTCATCACCATGCCGCTCCTGGAAGGCCTTGACGGCGTTAACAAGATGAGCAAGTCTTTGGGCAATTATATCGGCATAACTGAATCTTCCGGCGATATTTACGGCAAGGTCCTTTCCGTCTCCGATACACTGATGTTCAGGTATTACGAGTTGTTAAGCGACCTTCCTCAAGATGAGATCGCAACGCTGAAGCAACAGATGGAGGATGGAAAAGTTCATCCGAAAGAAGTAAAGCAGAAGCTTGCCCGAGAACTCGCCGCCCGATTTTATGGGGAAGAAGAAGCTTTTAAGGCCGAAGAAAATTTTGACAAGGTTTTTAAAAACCATGATCTTCCTGATGATATACCTGAAAAAAAGATCCACTCAGAGGAAAAGACAATCTGGCTGCCACGCCTCCTTGTTGATGCCGGTCTTGCAGATGGTACTTCCGAAGCAAGGCGGTTGATCCAGCAAAAAGCCGTATCTCTTGATGGCGAGAAAGTTTCCGATCCTGAATATACCGTCGAGACTTCCGGAGAGGTTTTACTGAAGGTCGGCAAGAGGAGATTCTGCAGGGTCCAATTTCAATAATCTTTTGAAACCAAACAGGTTGTTCCTTGTTAGAATCGTGTGGATCCATGAAAGCAGCCCTGAGAAGAAATCACCGGATTCAAATCCTTTATTTGCTGTTTTGTATTTTTCTCTTCAGCCTTGCGGGCTGCGCAGGGCTCCAGCCGGAACAAGCACCCATTAGTCCTGTGGGATATTATCTCCCTGTTGTTGAAGACTCAGATTTTTTTCGATTCGCTCCCATTTTTCTTGTTGAAGAAAATAATTTTCCCGTTAACAGGATTGGTATACCATCTGCCCGCATAACTCCTTCGGGAGATACCAAGGTTTTTGTAGATCCCCGGCGGCCTGCCCTGTATGTCCAGAAAGTATTTTTCAAGACCGATAACGCTGCGTATACCAATTATATTTACAGAATACATTTTGAGAAGGTGCCGTTCTCGCATCTTACCGGCGGATATAATGTCGGGCTGATTACCATTGTAACGGTCAATGCGCAGAAACAACCTGTTCTCATCACCTCGGTCCATACCTGCGGCTGTTACCTGAATTTTATCCCAACTTCATATTTGCCCCAAAAAGCATTCCCGGAGGCATGGGATATTTCAAAGCAACGCGTCTACGGTGAGACGCTCCCAGGTCTACTCGCACTTTCCGAAAGCGCCTTGAATCGTCAGGAACAGTATTATTTAGCACTGAGAAAGGGCACCCATCGAGTTATGGGGGCAGGAGTTATAGGACCGGATCCAGCGGAGTCCAACAGAGAAATTTTCAGGGTTCCGATGTTTCCGATTGAACTGCTGCAGGCTCTTCCTCTGGGTGAGACAACAACCGGGTTTTATGATACACAGGGATTCAGGAAGGGGTACGTCAAGGGAAGCTTTAAGCCCTATGAACGGCTACTCATGAGCTGGTGGGCCATGGATTGGCATATCGGTGAAGACAAGGATTACGGCCCGGCTGAGACAACCGGAACGGTATTTTATACGAGCCTCAAGTTCTGGGCGCGGGAAGAATCCGACATGTGGAATTTTCCAGAATTCCTGAAATACTGGGGCTGGAATCTCTGAGGATTAAAATTGCTTCAGTGAAGAATAAGGCTCTTCCGTTTTAATGAAGCATTATTGGGTATGCAGCAATTACCGCCTATTCACCTGCCGGTTGAGCGGCTTCGGCTTTGAGCATTTCCCGTGCCTCTTTTGCTTCTTCAATAAAAGAGCTTTCAGGATAGGTGGCGATAAACTCATCAAACATGTTCATGGCTTTATTGGTATCACCTTCACTGGCGGTCTG
>JAHJJF010000004.1 GCA_018823135.1 Pseudomonadota bacterium | reverse complement strand
TATTTCAAGGCATGTGCAAAGGGAATTATCGGATCTGATCTGCCGTGAATGATCAGGATCGGCGCCTTGATTATGCCCAGCTCATCATAGCGGGAACCGGAAGCAAGGATTGCCTTGGTATGCTGTCTACCCACATGATGATTATAGCCACGGCGGCGCCGCATTTCGTAGACAACCTGTTGAGTAAAGGCTACCAGATCATAGGGATTATCCGTGTTTCCTTGCAAGAGTTGCAGCAAGCCAAGATTGAAGCGGATCATGTCTTCTTCGGTTTTCCACACGGCGTATTTCAGGATATATCTGGTGAGGTTAAAAAAAACAGCGATCGGCGTTCCCGGCAGATCGGGATCATCAAAATATCCGGTGGACATGATGGAGGCAAGGGACAACAGCCGATTGCCATTGCTGATGGCCAGGCGCTGACCGATCATTCCCCCCATAGAGGCGCCGATTACGTGGGCCTGCTCAATTCCGTTTGCATCCAGCACCGCCAGCGCATCCCTGGCCATATCCTCAAGGGTATACCTCTTCGCCCCGTCATTCATCCAGTCAGACATTCCGACGCCGCGATTATCATAGCGGATCACCCGGTAACCCGCCTCAACCAGCGGCCTGAAAAAATACTCCGGCCAGAACAAGGCCGAGGCACTGTGCCCCATGATCAGCAGCACGGTTCCCTTGGGCGGCCCTGCCGGATTGATAACCTCATACCAGATCTCAATGTCGCCGGATTTTGCAGTGCCGGTGACACCTGTAATTAATTCGGGAATATCTGCGGAAAAGACCTGTTCGATGATCGCATCGGTCTCTTCGGGCAACGGCGGGGCGGTGTTAATCAAAATCAAAAGTCCGACTACCAAAGCGGCCGATATTCCGCCAACTACGAGAAGCAATTTTTTCATTATTGATTAATCATCCCTCCATTAAACTGTGGAGTCTCATACGTATCACATCAAAAAAGCCCGCCTTGTTTCTTCATTTCATCAAGAGAATAATGGGTGCCACGCCAGGAGATGCCGTTATGGCGCAGGGTGAGGACTGCTGCCTTAATTGATAAGTATATATTGATATACGGCGTAACCAGTCCCCACACCGAATTCCACAGAGGCATTTTCAAATGAGAAAAACCATGGGCCAGGGACATGAGGCGGAAGAGAACTGCCGCCCCGAAAATGAGACGGGTGGTTCCGGTGGTGATGATTACTCCCCATAGCGGCAGTATATTCATCACAAAGATCAGTGTGCACCCCGCTAACACCCCAGGCACACTGAAATCATACACCGCAAAGGTGTTTTTCATCACCCCGTCGATGAGATCCCGAACCGTACCGTACCACTTCACCTGAAGAAATTTTTCGCCGATAATGCAATCCTGGGCAAAGCCTCTTTCTTTAAGCACTTTTCCCAGCATGATATCGTCGATGGGATGCATGGCAAAAGCACTGTGGCCGCCAATCGCCCCATAGGCGGAAGCCTTGACCATGTTGAATGCTCCGACCCCCATGAATTTCTTGCTCTTTTTATCTTTTGCCTTCCAGGGCTTGAAGAGCATCAACAGACCGCCGCCGACATCGAGAAACAGGGCGTTCAATATGCCGCCGGCGACTTTATTTTCAAAAAACATGCTCAGATGGTCCAGGCGGTTTTTCAGCACATGCCCCACTGCTCTTCTCAACGTTGATTTCTCAAAAACAATGTCGGCATCGGTGAACAGGAGGTATTCACCTTTGGCATGATCGGCGCCGTATTGCAGGGCATGGAGTTTTCCCATCCAGCCGGGGGGAAGCTCGGTGATTTCATGGATTTTGATTCTTGAATGCTTGTGTTGCATGCCCTTTAACACATCGGCGGTGCGGTCGGTTGAGCGATCGTTTATAACGATTATTTCCAGATCCGGATAATCAAGGGCCAGCACCGATTGCAGGGCAGGCTCCATGGTGTCCGCCTCGTTGCATGCCGGGATGATGATGGAAACTTTAGGCAAATCATCGGAATCCGCCGGAGGCACATCCTTGATATAGGTCATTCGCTTCATCCCCAGAGCGATTTCCAGGGATACGGCAAGGGTGAGCCCAAGGGATATGATCGACAGCCAGAATAAAACGCTCATCGCCCCTCAACGTGAGTATTATTTTCAATATATACCTTGCGGAAATTGAACCTGCATTTGAGTCGGTACATCAAAGTCCGGTGGCCTAATATGGTTCGGTTGGTCCAGTTCCAGATCGGCGCATATCTGCTCTGTCGCTGCTTGGCACACTCAACATTTATATCAACGCCCCGCTGAAACCAATCCTCATCACCAAAATCAAACGGCTCGTCTTTCTGGCCCGGCTCCGCAATCCACTCAAGGATTTTCTTCAATAACGCAACCCGCTTTTCATCCATTTCATGGATACTGTCATGGAGACATCCAGAAGCAATGACTTCATCAAGCTGTTGTTTGTCATGGGTGAACATCGCCACCTTTTCGCCATTATTGTTCAACTGCCATTCATCCTCAGTCAATTCCCGGTGGCAACCGAAATCAATGAATCCCAGACGGCCGTCATCCATCATCAGAAAATTACCCGGATGGGGATCAGCATAAAAAGTATTGGAGTGATAAGTCAAGCGCATCAAGGCCACAGATATCAACTCGCCAAAATGATTCCGCAATTCCTGGGTTGGATCATCCTTGATGAAATCCTGCAGATGTTTCCCCGGCAGATAGTCCATGGTAAGTACCCGGCTGGTGGAATAATCCTTATAATATTTCGGCACCACAATCTCATCGTGCTCCTTGAAAATATCCAGTGCTTTCTGCAAAAACTCCGCTTCCTTTTCATAGTCAGCTTCAAGTTTCAACATCTCTTCCGCATCCTCAAGATGGTCCATGATATAGTCCCACTCTTTTTGAAAACGCATGGGGGCGACCAGTGCTCTCAGGTTCCGCATATCCGAGCTGATCATCCGATTCATATTCGGATATTGAATTTTCACCGCCACTTCCTCGCCGGTTTTAAGGCGCGCCCTGTGCACCTGGCCCAGAGAGGCCGCGGCGAAAGCTTGCCGGTCAAATGATGCAAAAATCTCTTCCGGCTCCTTCCCCAGTTCATCGAGAAACACCTCACGGATCATCGAAAAATGCATGGCAGGCGCTTCAAAATGCAGGCTTCCCAGGACATCGGCAAACTCCCGGGGCAGAACCTTGGGGAGATTACCGAGCATCTGTCCGACCTTCATGATTGCGCCGCGCAGATAACCCATGGTGCCGAACAATTTCAGAGCGGCGGCCAGATTGGTTTCGTTGAGCAGTTGCTGCTTTTCGGAATCGTTCAGAAAATTGCTGCGCACCGCATAGGCAAGATACCCCATGGCAATCTTTGCCTGCATGCTGCCCAGGGTCCACATGCGGGCCAGCGAACCAACCGGGACTTTGCGGGTTGATATTCTGGCGATCAGGTCCCCCAGAGAATCTTTAAGGATCTGTTCTTCATTTAATTCCTTGGGCAACGCGGTTATCAACTCACTTACTTGTAACGAATCCCGGATTGTCTCACTTTTCGTCGTCATGATGTCCTCCAATTAATTAATGCAAGTTTCCTGAAATAGTCT
>JAHJJF010000003.1 GCA_018823135.1 Pseudomonadota bacterium | reverse complement strand
TGAGGATTTCGGCGCAGGAGTCGACGTGCTCTTGAAAGACCTTTTCGGTTGTATACAGCTCGCGCCCCATGTTGACATATTGGGAGCCCTGGCCGGAAAACATGAAGACGATGGGTTGATCTCTTTTATCCTGATAGCGGCCGGCGGCTGGCGCTGATGCATCTGGTTGTATTGTGGACAGGGCATTGGCCATTCCCTGGCAGACGAACATCCGGCGGTGATTAAAGGCTTTGCGGCCAAGCTGCAGGGTATAGGCAATATCTGAAAGATCCGTGGTTGGATTGCTTTCAAGGAAATCATGGAGATTCGACTGCATTTTCTCCAGGGCGGCAGGCGTTCCGGCTGACAGCAGCAGGACTGTGTCCTTGCGGCGGCTCAGGGTGGGCGGCGGCAGTCGGGGAGCTTCTTCAAGAATCATATGGGCATTGGTGCCGCCAACGCCAAAGGAGCTGATGCCTGCGCGTCTGGGAGACTGATTATCATTCCAGTCGGTTAATCTGCTATTCACAAAAAACGGGCTGTCTGAGAAATTGATATTCGGGTTGGGTTGATTGAAGTTGATGCTCGGCGGGATTTGCCTATTCTTTAAGGCAAGAACGGTTTTGATTAAACCCGCCACTCCTGCTGCCACATCCAGATGACCGATATTGCCTTTTACCGAGCCGATTGCGCAAAAGCCGTTCTTCGGGGTCATGGACCGAAAAGCTTTGGTCAACGCGGCAATTTCAGTGGGGTCACCCAGGGCGGTGCCTGTGCCGTGGGCTTCAACATAGGAGATGGTTTCCGGGTTGATCGCCGCATTTGCAAGGGCCTCGATGATGACGTTTTTCTGGCCCTCAATACTGGGCGCGGCATAACTTGCCTTCAGCGACCCGTCATTGTTGACCGCCGAGCCGATAATGATTGCATCGATGGCATCTCCGTCCGCCAGGGCATCTTCTAAGCGCTTTAACACCACCACACCAAGACCGTTGCCAAACAGCGTCCCCTGGGCGTCGTCACTGAAGGGTCGGCAATGGCCGTCCGGAGAGAGGATCAGGCCCTCTTCGTAAGGGTATCCGGTTTGTTGCGGCACAACCACCGAAACACCACCGGCAACCGCCAGGTCGCATTCATAATTCAGCAGATTCTGGCAGGCAAGATGAACCGCAACCAGAGATGTGGAGCAGAATGTCTGGACCGAATAGCAGGCGCCTTTGAGATTCAGTTTGTAGGCGATGAGTGTGGTGAGGGAGGAGACATTGTTAAGCAGCGCTCCCTGAAAGCTCCCGGCGGCAGCCATCGCCTCGGGATTCGCATAAATATTGTTGTGCAGATAGCTGTTCATGCTGGCCCCGGCAAAGACGCTTATTGCCCCCGGATACTCTTCCGGATTATAACCGGCGGTTTCAATGGCCTGCCAGACGCATTCGAGGAACAAACGATGCTGGGGGTCGATGAAATTTGCTTCAAGGGGGCTGAATCCGAAGAATGTGGAATCGAAATCAGCAATATGTTCAATAATCGGCCGGGCCTTTACATATTCAGTTTTTTTCAGAAGAGCCGGGTCAACCCCGGATTCAAGCAATTCCTTATCCGTAAAAAAGCTGACGGATTCCCTGCCTGCACAGAGATTATCCCAATACTCTTCAATGGTATTGGCGCCGGGAAACCGGCCGGCCATTCCGATAACAGCAATTTCGGATCCATCAAATTGTTTTGTGTCGCGTTGATCAATGGGCATAAGGCATAAGGCTCAGGGTTTAGGGCTTTACGTTTAAGGTCTGTAAACCGAAAATACATGTTTGTAAAAAGAATATCGAATATCGAACAAGAAATTATGAACCGCTGAAGTGAAAGAAAACCCTTGGCGATTTTGTATGTTCAATCTTTTATGGTCATGCAAAAAGTCACCCCTTCATCCTTCTTTTTTGCATGGCTTTTCTCATTTTTCCCCGGTTGACACTGTCTTGCCCCTGAACCGGTTCAGAATCCTTTTGCAGAATGATTTGGCTGAATGACTGAACTGTGGGTCTTTCAAACAACATGGAGATCGGAAATTCCAGAGTAAACAAACGGCTCAGCCGGTCAATGACCTGCGCCGCCAGAAGAGAATTCCCGCCCAGATCAAAAAAATTGTCCTTAATTCCCACCTTCTCCAGATTAAGGATTTCCTGCCAGATTTCAGCGATTGCCCTTTCAGCAGGGTTTCCCGGCACAATATACGTGCTTGATAGTTCGGGACGATTCTTGTTCAGCAACGGCTGAGGAAGGTCGTGCCGGTTGATTTTGCCGTTGGGCAGCCGCGGCAGACTGTCAAGTCTCATATATCGTGAAGGTATCATGTATTCAGGGATTTTGCCTGCCAAAAATTGTCTTATTTCGTCAACACCGGGAACCGGTCTTTCAGGTTCTGTCTCAAAATAGGCAATCAACTCCTTATTGCCGGATGCATTCTCAAAAACACTGACAACGGCGCCGGTTATGCCTGGATGGAGTTTGAGCGCGGCTTCCGCTTCACCTGGCTCGATTCTGAATCCTCTGATGCTGACCTGAAAATCAGTGCGTCCTTTGAAGCAGATGGTGTTATCCGGCAGCAGGCTGCCCTGGTCGCCGGTCTTGAAGAGGCGGCTGCCCGGGATATCGCTGAAAGGGTCGGGAATGAATTGCCCGGCCGTCAGGCGGGGCTGGTTGATGTAACCGCGCGCCAGGATATCGCCGCCAACATGAATTTGGCCAATCTCTCCCTGGAGCGGGGCCTGATTATTTTCGTCGAGCAGATACACCTGCGTTCCGGCAATGGGTGGACCAAGGGGGATAACCGCGGGCGTTGTATCAAGCTGGTCGGGAATATCGTAGATGAGAATATTGCCGACGGTCTCGGTCTGGCCGTACATATTAAGAAGGCGCACTTTTTTTGCTGATAATTCTCTCCAGGTCTGAATAAGGGAGCGCGGCAGTTCGCCGCCGCTTGAAAGGATCAGTCTGAGGCTGTTT
>JAHJJF010000002.1 GCA_018823135.1 Pseudomonadota bacterium | reverse complement strand
TTGCAGGAAGTCGACAATATTCCGGGAAGGCTTGAGCGAATCCAGGTGAAAACGGACTGCGCAGTATTTGTTGATTATGCCCACACCCCTGATGCCCTTGAAAATGTTTTAAAGACGTTAAGGGAAATGAAGCCGGTAAGGCTCATTGTTGTTTTTGGATGCGGCGGCGAGAGGGATCGCGGCAAGCGGCCAATAATGGGGAAAATTGCCGGAGAGCTTGCAGACATCGTCCTGGTTACAACGGATAACCCCAGAAAGGAAGAGCCCCGGGGGATTCTGTCGGCAATAGAGACAGGTTTGCTGGAATCAAAATTAACCAGGATGCGCGGTGAAATTCTTTTAAAAGGCGGGAAACAAGGTTATGACATCGTCCCTTGCCGCAGGCAGGCAATCGGCCTGGCCATATTGTATGGAAGGACGGGGGATGCGATTCTGATAGGTGGGAAAGGGCATGAAAATTATCAGATCACTGCCCGGGGAACGGAATTTTTTGACGATCGCGTCGAAGTCAGGCGACACGCGGCGATGATAATGTAGGCATCAACTGTTAGCAATGGAAGCCGGAAAAGAAATGAACGACAGGATCAACCAATACAGCACCCAGACGGATTTCGGATATGGGTTTGCCACTTTCCAGAATCCGGTCTGGAATTTGACTCAGGTGTTGCAGGCCACCGGCGGCAAGGTTGTAAGCGGCCACAAGACCGGCGGCTTTCGGAGTATCTGCACTGACAGTCGGTCCATTGAGCCCGGCGATCTGTTCCTTGCATTGAGCGGTGACCGGCACGACGGGGTGGAATTTGTTTATGATGCTGTGCGGAAAGGCGCTTCAGGAGTAATTGTTTCACGGGAACTGGATAAATCGGTGCCGGTGCCGGTTATTGTAGTAAACGAAACGCTGAAAGCCCTGGGAGATATGGCGGCTTTCAGGCGGGCGCTGATGCCGGATCTCCGGCTTATAGCCATTACCGGGAGTTCGGGGAAGACTACGGTCAAGGAAATGACCGCAGCAATACTTTCCCAAAAGTACAATGTTATCAAAACAAAAGGAAATTTCAATAATCTCATCGGCTTGCCGCTTTCACTGCTGCCGGTTGATTATCGCCACGATTTTGCAGTCATGGAAATGGGGATGAACCGGCCCGGTGAAATAGCAAGGCTCACCGAGATCGCCGCTCCGAACATCGCCTGCATTGTCAATGTCCAGGAGTCGCATCTTGCCGGCTTGAATTCTCTTGATGGAGTGGCGGCGGCAAAAGGTGAATTGTTTCAAGGCATGAAAAACTGGGGGAAACTGGTTGTTAACCTTGACGACCCCAAAATTGTTGGGCTTGCCGCGGCCTGCACGCAGCAGAAAATTACTTTCGGATTCAATCGAAAGGCTCATGTAAGGGCCACGCATATCAGGAACAACGGCGAAAAGGGCATGGCTTATTCCCTTCATGTCGGCAAAGAGAAGAGGCGAGTATGGATCAACGGGATAGGTATTCATAATATCATGAACAGTCTGGCTGCGGCAGCCATGACCCATGCCGCCGGGTTGGGTCTGGAAAGAATCGCAACTGGTCTTGAGTTGTTCAAGCCATTTAATAAACGGTTGCAGGTTCTTGAGCTCAGTTCCGGAGTAAAAATTGTAAATGATACTTACAACGCCAATCCTTCATCGGTGCGGGCGGCCCTTGATGCGCTCAGCGGTCTGAACAAGGAAGGAAAGCGCACCGTGGTTGTGCTGGGTGATATGCTGGAACTCGGTGATACAAGTGATTCTGCGCACAGGGCCATTGGTGAATATGTGGCGGCGATGAAGGTTGATTATCTCATGCTTTATGGTTCGAATTTTCAAGCAACGGCAGCCGGGGCAAGAAACGCGTCGATGGACGTTGACCGTATTCAGGTTTTTAAAAGTAAGGCAGCCCTTGCCACAGAACTTGAGCGGATGATGGCCGAGCATCGGCTTTCAAAGGGTGATTGGGTTCTAGTCAAGGGGTCACGGGGCATGAAGATGGAAACGATAATCGATACCCTGGCGGGTGCGGAAAAGGAAGGAACTGACTGATGCTGTATTATTTTCTCTATCCTCTGCATACGCACTTCATCGGCTTTAATGTTTTCCGATATATTACTTTCCGTTGTGCCGGCGCGGTGTTGACCGCGTTTCTCCTGGTCATAATCATGAGCCCGAAATTTATCGAACTTCTCAGGCGATATCAGATCGGTCAGGTTATCCGGGAAGATGGGATGCAAACCCATTTTGGTAAAAGCGGGGTTCCGACCATGGGCGGCGTCCTGATCCTGATTGCCATTTTTCTCTCTACCGCCCTTTGGGTTGATCTGACAAATTATTATGTGTGGCTGATCATGGGGTTGACCTTATGGTTCGGAATTATCGGCGGCTATGATGATTACATGAAGATCCGCAAACAAAACAGCAAAGGTCTGCGGGGCAAGATGAAATTTCTGAATCTCCTTCTCGGCGCGACTATTGCCGGGGTCTTCCTGTTTTATCATGCAGGATTTGATGGGCATTTGAGCTTTCCGTTTTTTAAGAATTTCTATCCGGACCTGGGTTGGTTCTACATACCTTTTGCCGTGCTGGTGGTTGTCGGAGCCTCCAATGCGGTGAATCTGACGGACGGACTTGACGGGCTTGCCGCGGGCCCCACGGTAATTTCAAGCAGTGTTTATCTGGTTTTTTCCTATCTGGCCGGACATGCCGTCCTGTCATCGTATCTGCAGATTCCATTTGTCAACGGCGCCGGCGAAGTGGCGGTTTTCTGCGGCGCACTCATGGGGGCGAGCTTGGGCTTTCTCTGGTTCAACGCCTTTCCCGCGCAGGTTTTCATGGGTGATGTGGGTTCGCTTTCCCTGGGGGGGGCACTGGGTCTTGTTGCAATAATCATCAAACAGGAAATTCTTCTGGCCATTGTCGGCGGTGTTTTTGTGATGGAAGCTTTATCGGTGATTTTGCAGGTGGGTTTTTTCAAGGTGAGCGGCGGCAAAAGGATATTTCTCATGGCGCCTTTTCATCACCATTTTGAAAAGAAAGGCTGGGAAGAACCCAAGGTTGTGGTTCGATTCTGGATAATATCAATCGTCCTCGGGCTTGCAGCATTGGCATCCCTGAAGCTTCGATGATCGAAAAGTGGCCGGAAAATAATGACACGGCAGGAAAATGAGTAAATCAAACAACAGACAGACAATACAATCAGGCATGAAGATTCTGGTCGTGGGACTTGGCAAGACCGGTATTTCAGCTGTTGGTTTTCTGCTGCGGCAGGGCGCCCGGATAACCGTATCCGAGGCGAGACCTGAGGCGAGCATTGATTCGCAGACATTGTCATTTTTGAAAGAGTCCGGGGTCGAGCTTGAGTCTGGCGGTCATACAGATAAGACATTCCTGAATACGGATTTAATTTTTGTAAGTCCCGGGATTCCCTTGGAAACGCAACCCCTGGTGAAAGCTCTCGGTCGGGGTATCCCGGTTATCGGTGAACTGGCGTTGGCCCCGGAATATCTCGAAACACCAGTTGTGGCGGTGACCGGCACCAACGGCAAAAGCACAGTAACCACGCTGATTGGTGACATATTCAAGGCAATGGGCAAAAAGGTGTTTGTCGGTGGGAACATCGGCACGCCGCTGACCAACTATTTATACGGACCTCAGGATGCCGATGTTTGTGTGCTTGAAGTAAGCAGTTTTCAGTTGGATACCGCCGGCGATTTCCGGCCGGAAGTCGGGGTATTGCTCAATATTACCCCGGATCATCTGGACAGGTATGAAAGCTATCAGGCATATGGTGATTCTAAATTCAGGCTTTTTTCAGGACAAAAACAAGGGGATTGGGCCGTGTTGAACATTGCTGATCCTGAGATATTGTCACGGGTTACGGAATCGCTCAAGAAAAGGATTTTTTTCTTTGGGAAGGATATCAGCCGCTATCCCGGTGCGTCTCAGAAAGAAAAAAGAATACTCCTGACCGGGGTAAAAAATGTCCCAGGTGTTGAAGAATATGATCTGGAAAACACCCTGTTCGCTAAGGAGCCGAATTTGCAGAATGCCATGGCCGCAATTCTTGCAACGCGCCTGATGGGTTGTAGCCACGAAGCGATTACTAAGGGATTGGATGCATTTCTGCCTTTGAATCATCGACTTGCGCTGGTGGCGGAGATCGACGGTGTCAGATTTTATGATGATTCCAAGGCAACAAATATTGGCGCGGTATGTGCGGCGCTGCAATCCTTTTCAGGTGGGGTAATTCTAATTGCCGGCGGCCGAGAAAAGGGCGGCGACTATCAAATGTTGAAGACAATGGTGAAGGCGCGGGTGAAAAGCATGTACCTTATCGGCGAGGCAAGATCGTCGATGAGCCGGGAATTTAAGGATGTAACCGCTGTTTATGCTGCGGAAAGTCTCGAAGATGCGGTGTGTCAGGCGGGGGCAGCAGCTAAGTCCGGGGATTCTGTTTTGCTTTCTCCGGCCTGTGCGAGCTTTGATATGTTTAGAAGTTATGTTCATAGAGGCGAAGTATTCAGAGCGGCGGTTGCCGGGCTTGTGAAGAGAAAAAGTCTGGAAAAAAACACAGCGGTAAATGGTTGATGGATTCGAAAAAACTATTTTTTTCACGCAAAGACGCTAAGTGCCCGATGTCTTTTCTTTTAATAACAACGAGTTGTTTTTGTGAGCTTGGCGGCTTGGCGTGATATTTTGATTTTTTACGAGTGCATCAATGGTTGAAGATTACCAAAAAGGAGCGAACGATGATAACGATATGCTGCATGTGTAAAAAAGTTTTAAAGGGGGTTGTAACGGCAGGAAGTAACGCAGACCAGAATCGGAAAATTTCCCACGGCTACTGCCCCGACTGTTATCAGAAAATGATGAAACAGTTCAAAACAGATATTATGCAATGCGGGCCAAGTTATAAAAGTATGATGAACTGCCCTGCGAGATCAGGAAGTTGATCGTGCTCGTGGTTGAAAATCCACTCGGGTGCAGTTTTGAGCAATAAGCAACGGTTGAAAGTTGTCGTAACCGGTGGAGGGACAGGCGGTCATCTTTTCCCCGGCATAGCGGTTGCTGAGGAATTTATCAATGCTTATCCTGAAAGCGAAGTGATGTTTATCGGGACGGAACGTCAGATGGATATGAAAGTTTTGTCCGGCAAGCCATTTAAGAAAGAGGCAATAAAAAGTAGTGGCCTCAAAGGAAAATCCCTTGGGGCAGTGATTCAGGCGTTGGTCCAATTGCCAATGAGCATACATGCTGCAGCAAGAATTTTGCGGGAATTCAAGCCTTCTCTGGTTCTGGGAGTCGGCGGGTATGTTAGCGGGCCGGTTGTACTTGCCGCTAGACTTCTGGGTATCGCAACCTGTATCCATGAGCAAAATTCAATTCCAGGACTTGCAAATAGAATGCTCGGCCGTATTGTGCATAAAATATTTTTGTCCATGCCCGGGAGTGAAGGATTTTTTCCGCCGGAAAAAACCATAATAACGGGAAATCCGGTAAGGAAGGAACTGATAGAAAGAGCCGGGATGCCAAAAAGAACAGAAAGGGGAAGCGCAACTCTCCTTGTCCTGGGGGGAAGTCAGGGGGCCAGGAGGGTAAATCGATTGGTTGTTGATTCAATCAGGATAATAACAGATAAACTTCCTGGAAATTTCAGGATGATCCATCAGACTGGGGCGCAAGATGAGGGTTGGGTAAAGAATGAGTATGACTCAATGGGAGTTCATGCTGAAGTTTCCGCATTTATCACGGATATGGCGAAAGTGTATGATGACTGCGATTTGCTCATTTCCCGCGCCGGAGCAACGACTCTAGCAGAAATTACGGTAATGGCAAAGCCGTCGATTTTGATTCCTTACCCGTTTTCCGCTGACGGTCATCAGGATATCAATGCCCGATTTCTCGCTGATGCCGGGGCGGCAAAACTGTTTTATGAAAAGGAACTCACAGGAGAAGAATTGGGGAAAGAAATTATCGGGCTCTTATCTCAACCGGCTGTTCTTATGGAAATGGCTGAAAAGGCAGGCAACCTTGCTAAACCGGATGCGGCCAGGAGGATCATTAGTGCATCAATGGATTTGCTGATGAGCCTGGGGAAGTGTCCCGCTGTATGAATTTCAGATGTTAAGAGACAGGGTGTAAATGTACAAAAAAACGCAACATATTCATTTTGTAGGAATCGGTGGTATCGGTATGAGCGGGATTGCAGAAGTGCTGCTCAATCTGGGATATCAGGTAAGCGGTTCCGACCTTCGGGAAACGGGCATCACCCGAAGGCTGCAAAGATTGGGTGGGGAAGTTCATAAGGGGCACAAGGGCGAATGGATGGACGGCGCTGATGTTGTTGTGGTCTCTTCGGCGATTAACGAAACAAATCCGGAAATAATCGCCGCCCGTGAAGCCCATGTGGCGGTGATTCCTCGAGCGGAAATGCTCGCCGAACTCATGCGATTGAAAAAATACGGTATTGCCATTGCCGGGAGTCATGGAAAAACTTCAACTACATCCCTGGTGGGCTGGATCATGTCAAAGGCAGGGCTTGATCCCACCGTGGTCATCGGCGGGCAGGTAAACAGCCTGGGAACAAATGCAAAACTTGGCGAGGGCGACTTCCTCGTTGCCGAGGCGGATGAAAGTGACGGATCGTTTTTGAAACTCTCCCCGGTTCTCGAGGTGGTAACCAATATTGATTTTGAGCATCTTGATTATTACAAGGATCTTGATGCGGTAAAAAATGCCTTCATGGATTTTATAGACAAGATTCCGTTTTACGGGGCATGTATCCTATGTCTTGATGACCCCGGGATCGTCGACCTTTTACCCCGGATAAAAAAAAGGAAAATTACTTACGGGATGAGCACTCAGGCAGATATTCATGGCAGAAATATTACCATGGAGGGGAGTATCTCGAACTTTGAAGTATGCTCACAGGATAAGGTGTTGGGGCAGATCAGTGTGCCTCTTGCCGGCGCTCATAATGTGTTGAACTCCCTTGCGGCGATAACCCTGGCCCTTGAACTGGACATACCGTTTTCGGTTATAGCCGAGGCCTTGAGTTGTTTTACCGGGGTGCAGCGAAGACTTGAATTGAAAGGCGAAATGAATGGTTTGACGGTTATGGATGATTACGGCCATCACCCTACTGAAATCAGGGCGACTCTTTCAGCCTTGAGGACTGTCTGGCCGACCCGGCGGTTGATAGTTTTGTTCCAGCCGCATCGGTATACACGTACACAGGGATTGTTTAAAGAATTTTCCACTGCATTTTACGAAGCGGATATTTTATTCCTGACGGATATATATGCAGCAAGCGAAGAGCCCATTGAAGGTGTTAATACAGCAGCGCTTGTTGAGGAAATAAAGCGGCACGGACAGCGCCAGGTTTATTATGTGAAAGAGGTCAATGATCTTTCGCGGGAAGTAAGGAAAATTGCTGAAAAGGGTGATGTCATCCTGACCCTTGGAGCTGGCAATATTGTCCAGGCCGGAGAGCAATTAGTTGCCGAATTGGAAGGCTCGGCAGCATGATTGCGTTGAAAAAAGCTGATAGCGGAATGAATGTGCAAGGGTTCAATAAACAATTTTTTTGTGAAATCTGGAAGGGCCGGGTGGAATGGGATCATCCCCTGGCCAGTTATGCAACCCTGAATGTCGGTGGTCCGGCAAAAGCGGTAGTGTTTCCTGAAGATATTGAAGCCCTCGCCGGACTTATCAGAGCCCTGGGCGAAAACGGCATAAACTGGAGAGTCATCGGCAGGGGCAGTAATATCCTGGTTCCCGACCGCGGCTATGATGGAGTTGTGATAATCCTGGGACAGGAGTTGTCAGCCATTACGATGCTGGCCGATAATGATCGTCGGTTGGTTCGTGCGGAAGCAGGCGCTTCTCTGGCAAAGCTTCTGACTTGGACCAGCGAGAAAGAATTATCCGGGCTGGAATTTGTTGCAGGAATACCCGGGACTGTGGGCGGTGCAATTGTCATGAATGCCGGGGCGCATGGTAAGGAAGTTTCTGACGTTTTGGCGACGGTGACAATAATCGAGGCATCCGGAGCAGTTAAAGAGCTGCGAAGAAAGGATGTTGTTTTTCAATACAGGGGTTGGGGACGAAAAGACGAAATAGTGGTAGCCGGCACTTTCGCATTGGTGAAGGGGCAAAGAAGGCACATTGATGAAGAGTGCAGACGGTTTCAGCGTCAGCGCCGAGAAAGCCAACCCCAGGGGGTGGCAAGCGCCGGCTCGTTTTTCAAGAATCCCCCAACCCAGGCGGCGGGTTATTTAATAGAAAAGGCCGGGCTAAAGGGCGTATCGTTCGGCGGGGCGCAGGTTTCCGAAAAGCATGCAAACTTCATCATTAATAGCGGAAAGGCAACAACCAGGGATATTATCAAGCTCATGCGGCATGTGCAGGAAAAGGTGCTGGCAATGTCCGGAGTAAGGCTTGAACCGGAAGTGGATATTTGGGATGATCAGTAAAATTATTACAAAACGGATAAAACCCAAAGATTATCACGGGGTGAGAAAGAAAATACTGAAGTATGTTCTTTTAGTGGTTTTCGGAGGAAGTGTGATTGCCGGGACAAATCATGTCTTGTATGCATATTTCTCAAATTCGGAATTCTTCAGGGTGACGTCAATTAATATACAGGGCGGCGGGAAGATTTCAAAGGAAGAAATTCTTGAGGCCAGTGGAATCAATATTCATACAAATATTCTCGCTCTCGATGCTGATGCGGTCCAGCAGAAGTTATGCCGAAACGGCTGGATTGAAAGTGTGATAATTAGTAAAGACTGGCCGAGCAGCCTTGAATTGACAGTAACGGAAAGAGTCCCTGTGGCAATGATCGAGCAGTGGGGAAACCTGTATTACACCGACCGCAAAGGAGTAGTGTTCGCGAAGGTTGCCAATGGAGAGGATCTTGATTTCCCGGTCATTTCAGGGCTGATGACTAACGCCGAGGCCGAAAAAGATTGCCGATTAATTATGCAATCCATTAACCTTGCGGGGCTCAAAACAGCCTTAAGCCTCATTGATTATTCTCGAGTCATAAATTCGGCATTGCCGCGACAGAACATATCTCAGATACATGTAACCGCAACGGATGAAATACAATTATTTTTAGCCAATAAACCATTTCCCATCTATCTGAAAAGCAATGATATCAATACCCAGTACCACAGATTGGCAAAGGTTCTTGACTGGCTTTACCGTAAAAAGGAATTCGAAAAAACAGCTTACATCTACGTCGGCTATAACGGCGATAAAGTGCTTGTTGGAAAAACGAATGCCTGATGATGAGAAAAGTCACAAAGAGTTGCAGAGTGATTTAAACGATTCAATTGCGTTGGTGAAAAAACCGCGTCAAGGTGGAAAAATGGCTCGAGAAGAAAAGGGCGAGTTGATTGTCGGTTTGGATATAGGGACGACAAAGATATGCGCGGTGGTCGGCGAAGTGCGCAAGGGGAAAGTGGATGTGATCGGTGTCGGGATACATCCATCAGTCGGTCTCCGGCGAGGTGTGGTTGTAAACATCGAACATACGGTCAATTCGATTAGAAAGGCAATAGAAGAAGCCGAAATGATGGCCGGATGCGAAATTTCTTCGGTTTACGTTGGAATTGCCGGCAGTCATATCAAGGGTTTTAACAGCAATGGTTTAATCCCGATAAAGCATGAGGAAATCAGGCAGGATGATATAGAGCGGGTCGTTGATGCGGCACGGGCGGTGCATATTCCACCGGATCAGGAAATAATTCATGTGATTCCACAGGAATTCATGGTTGACGGACAGGAGGGGATACAGGACCCTCTGGGAATGACCGGTGTGCGGCTGGAAGCAAATGTTCATATCGTCACCGGTTCTGTAACTTCAGTCCATAATATTGTCAAATGCTGCAATCGGGCCGGACTTGAAGTAAACGATGTTGTTCTTGAGCAGATTGCATCGGCTGAAGCAGTGCTGACCAGAGAGGAAATGGAACTGGGCATCGGTCTGATTGATATCGGTGGCGGTACCTCGGATCTCGCGGTTTTTCACGATGGCGCCATCAAGCATACCTTTGTTCTGGGGCTGGGCGGCAATAATTTGACCAATGATCTTTCAATAGGGTTGAGGACGCCGTTGAAAGAGGCTGAAAGATTAAAGGAAAAATTCGGCTGCGCTATCTCGTCGATGATTGACAAAGATCAGGTTATCGAGGTGCCAAGTGTCGGGGGAAGGAAGTCGAGAAGACTGTCCCGGAGGGTCATGGGAGAAATTCTCGAGCCCAGGATTGAAGAAATGTTGACGCTGATCAACCAGGAATTGTTTGATTCCGCCTATAAGGATTTGATTAACGCAGGACTGGTTATCACTGGCGGAACAGGGCTTCTGGCAAATGTCGTGGATATGGCGGAGCAGATATTTGACCTGCCGGTGCGTATCGGTTATCCGCGGGAAGTTGGCGGGATAACTGATATCGTCAACACCCCGCAGTGTGCAACAAGCGTCGGACTGGTTTTTTACGGCATGAAACATAAGTCCGGCAACAGGTTCCGCTCGAAAGATGATAAGCTTGTGAAGCGGATGAAAAACTGGTTTAAAAGTATTTTTTAGAGTAATTTATTAATGCTGCGTTTTTGTTAAAAAAACGGGCGTTGAAACTACAGGGGGCATACTATGTCTTTTAAGCTGGCAGAACTCGAATCGCGGGCCAAAATCAAAGTATTTGGTGTCGGCGGTGGCGGTGGAAACGCTGTCAACACCATGGTGGAGAGCAAGCTCCAGGGGGTTGAATTCATTGCCGGCAATACTGATTTGCAGGCATTGGAAACTTCCATGGCCGATATTAAATTGCAATTCGGCCGTGTTGCGGCAAAGGGGCTTGGCGCCGGCGCAAATCCAGAACTCGGCAGGGAGTCGGCCGAGGAAAGCGCTGAAGAAATAAGAAAGGCGCTTCAAGGCAGTGATATGGTTTTTATCACCGCTGGACTGGGCGGTGGAACCGGGACGGGCGGTGCCCCGGTTGTGGCGCGGATCAGTAAGGAAATGGGCGCGTTGACTGTCGGGGTAGTTACCAAGCCCTTTGCTTTTGAAGGTCGTGCCCGTACGAAAAATGCTGAAATCGGTTGGGAAAAACTGAAAGAACATGTTGACACGATCATTACCATTCCCAATGACCGGCTCATTTCATTGACCAAGAAAGGCACTCGTTTTATTGACGGGATGAAAATGGCTGATGATGTTCTTGTCCAGGCAGTGAAAGGGATCACGGATTTGATTAATCTCCCCGGATATATAAATCCGGATTTTGCCGATGTCAGGGCGATTATGAATGAGATGGGCCCCGCACTCATGGGTGCCGGTCAGGGCATAGGCGAGAATCGAGCCGCCGATGCGGTCAATATGGCAATAGCAAGCCCACTTCTGCAGGAT
>JAHJJF010000001.1 GCA_018823135.1 Pseudomonadota bacterium | reverse complement strand
GGGTGAACTGGCGCAGCCAACCCACCAGATCAAGATCGCCATTATTGAAATAGGTACTGTTTTCTTTCGGAAAATATGAGTTCTTCATGGTCACTCCCCAGCGGAAACTGCCAGCATCCGGCTCAAGCTCTCCGGCCAGAATCTGAAACAGGGTGGTTTTTGCCAGACTGCTCGGTCCGACAAAGGCTATCTTGTCACCCTTGTTGACGGTGAGAGAAAGATCTTTAAACATCGGGACTCCATCGATCGCTTTGGCCAGACCTTCGATCTCCAGAATAACATCCCCGCATGCCCGCTCCGGCTGGAAGACGATATAGGGGTATTTCCGGGATGAAACCGGCATGTCTTCGAGAGTAAGCTTCTCAAGAAGTTTTTTACGCGAGGTGGCCTGCTTGGCCTTGGAAGCGTTGGAACTGAAACGCCTGATAAAATCCTTGAGTTCGTCCGCCTTGGCCTGGGACCTTTTGCTCTCGTTCTCTTTCTGGTTGAACCTGAGCTCACTGGCCTGCTGCCAGAAATCGTAGTTACCGACATAGGTCTGAATCTTGCCATAATCGATATCCGCCATATGGGTACAAACCTGATTCAGGAAATGACGATCATGGGAGACGATAATAACCGTATTGTTGAAGCGGGAAAGAAAGGCCTCCAGCCAGTTGATGGTCTTCAGGTCCAGCTGGTTGGTGGGCTCATCCAGGAGCAGGATATCGGGGTTGCCGAACAGCGCCTGAGCCAGCAGCACCCGAACCTTGTCGCTACCGTCAAGTTCCTTCATTTTTTTCTGGTGCATCTCCTCGGGAATACCAAGACCGTTTAACAGCACCGCTGCCTCTGCCTCGGCTTCATAACCGTTCATTTCACCGAACTTAACCTCAAGCTCTCCGGAACGTAAGCCATCTTCCTCATTAAAATCAGGCTTGGCATAAAGGGCCTCACGTTCGGCCATCACCTTGTAGAGCTTCTTGTGACCCATGATCAGGGTGTTGAAAACGGTATGCTCGTCAAAGGCGAACTGATCCTGGCTGAGCATGGCGAGGCGCTGCCTCGGTCCCTTGGAAATCTCACCCCGATCAGGCTCAAGCTGACCGGCGAGGATCTTCAGAAAGGTCGATTTGCCGGCACCGTTGGCCCCGATCAGACCGTAGCAATTGCCAGGGGTAAACTTGATGTTGACGTCTTTGAAGATGACTCTCTTACCGTAAGAGAGAGCGATGTCGATTGCGGTGATCATGGTCGTGCCCTCATAAAGAAAAAAGCCGCACTCCCTTTTCCCGGGGCCGATGCGGCAAGCTTGTTTCGTAATTGTCAAAGCGCAAAGATTGACTACAAAGTTGGGCCGCCATTATAGCCGAAAATCTCAGAAAAACAACAACTTTTTACAAAACAACGCATCTCAGGGAGGATCCGGACACCTGCACAAAAACCTTCAATCATACCGGCAGGTTTTGTTTCTCCAGCACGCATTTATGCAAGAAAAATATGTAATCCACGAGGACATCTGTGCTAGCATTTTACTGAGCTGCATTTCTTTCCATTACCTTTTGAACAAGGGTTTTCTCTATGAACACTGGAACTACGGCCACCCTGTTCGAAGAGCTGCTTGATAAATCGGCAGTGGCAACTTTTGTGATTAATCCTGAGCATCAGGTTATTTATTGGAATAAACCATGCGAGATCTTAACGGGCATGCATGCGTCCGAAGTGATCGGTTCCGAAAATCACTGGCAGCCATTTTATGAGTCAAAACGCTCATGCCTCGCCGACATTGTCGTCAATGGACAATATGATCAGCTGCCTGAATTATATACGCGTTTTAAAAAATCGGTGCTGATACCAAACGGATTACATGCTGAGGGCTGGTATCAGAATCTGGGCAAAAAAAGGAGATATATTATTTTTGATGCTGCCCCGATTTACAACAGCCGGGGAGAATTAGTCGCCGCCATTGAAACCATACAGGACATTACTGATAAAAAATCGGCTGAAGAGGAAAAAGAAGTCTTAATTGTAAAACTGCAGAATATCATATCAAAAAACACATCCATCAGTGGCTTTGCCGCAATCTGCGCCTCATGCAAGGATATTCGCCAGGAAGACAACAAATGGATACCGGTCGAAAAATTTATTATGGATCGGACTGAAGTAAAATTCACCCATAGTATCTGCCCGGGTTGTGCCAGAAAACTTTATCCGGAATTAGGTCTGTTCCCCGAATTGGACTGAGTCCTCTGGCTCTGAGGTGCTCTGCAGGATTGACAGCCCCTTTCTTCTAAATGCCGTAGTTCTGCAAATCGTCCCGGATAACGATGCCGGACTTTATTTGCGGGCCATTCATGTATTCTGGATAACCCTTTATTCTTCCCCCTTCTCAACTCCTTCCTCCTCGACAACAGCCATGGCCTCCTGTTTCACCAGCATGATCGAACAGGGCATCTTGCGGATCAGTTCATCGTTACTGCGATTGAAAAAAAGATCTTCCAGGCGGCCCTCTTCATGGGCCTGCATCACCAGCAGGTCAATATTTTCCTCCTTGATGGCTTTCATAATCTCGGCAGTGGGCTCCCCTTCCCGGATCAACTCCTTGATGGAGACGCCCTTGGTCTTCTCGGCCGCAACCAGTTCTGACAGATGCCGCTTGGCATCCAGAAGGATTTTCTCATATTCATTCTGCAGCGACAGATGCCCAAGGCTCCAACCCATGAGACCGAAGGGATTGTAGACGGAATGGATGATATGGAGTTGAGCGTCATAATGCCGGGCTAGAGATAACCCCTGTTGAATGACTCTTCTGGATGATTGAATCATCCGGCTGACCACAAGAATGCGTTTGTATTCGTTCATGATAAATCTCCTGTTAAATTGCTTGAAGGTGGCAGGCGCCAGGAGAGAACTTTCCTGAGCTGTCACTGTCAGATATGGGCATGATTGGTGTAAGCAGGCCGCCGATCCTAAGGCCTGCCCAAATGAGCAAACTTGATTGGGCAAAAAAGCAGGGCGGCTGGACAGATACACTCGCCCTGTTACTATCAATTGATAAAGCAAAAGTCATGCCGATGAACGACCAACTCCCGGCTTATCAAGCAAACCTGTGTACATGCTGCCCATGATGGCAGGTCGAGAAGATCAGAAGGTCCGGGATTACCCTTTCCTGCCTCAATATATAGTGGCTCATCAAAATATTGCGGTTTGTGCCAAGGGGTGCCCTTTTCGCTAAAACAAGATTATTCTCATCAGTTACCCGTTCTTTTTCGGGGCCGCATCATCCGGCGCCTCTTCGTCTGGCTGCGGCTGCCAGCGCTCCTGCAGGCTGGGGATGTTTTTGCTGTGCGTCAGAATAACAATCTCGTCGCCAGGACGAAATGTTGTTTCTGCATCGGCATGGGAAAATTTTCCTTTCCGGTAATAGCAGATAACCTTAGCCTCGGAAGGCAATTTCAGGTCTTTGGCCGCGACAGTCTCGGCCTCTGTTGCCTTCAAGGTGAAAAATCGGGCCTCGTCCTTAATGACTGTCGAAAGTTCAACATTTTCACTGCCGCCCACCATGTCTTCAAGGTACCGGCTTATGGTGCGGGAAGGGACGATCGTGTCCTGCAGGCCCAACTCATGGCAGATGGATTCAAACTGCGGATTGCCGATACTGTTAATGACGCGCTTAAAACCGAGGGAACGGCCAACAAGACCGGCAATGAGATTGGCCTGGTCACTGTTGGTGAGGCAAAATAAAAAGTCGGTTTTTTCAGGGTTGACTTCCCGCAGGATGTTGGGATGGCTGCCATCGCCCAGCAGGAAGCTGCAGTCCATTTCTTCCGACAATTCTTCGATCCTGGCCTTATCCAACTCGATGATGACGACTTGATGGCCCTTTTTGATAAGCGCCTGAGCCGTTTCAACACTCACTTTTCCTGCACCGATAAATACCGTTCTCATCTTCCCTCCATTCTTCTGCCAAGCCAGGATCCCGGATACAACATCACCAGCCAGGCTATAATTTCAAGTCTTCCCAACAACATATCAAGGCATAAAATCCCTTTCAGCAGCGAGGGCAAGCCTGCACTGGTCAGCCCGACCGAAAGCCCCACCGTTCCGGTCGCCGAAACCACTTCAAACAGGGAGTCAAGCGGGCCGTATCCCATTGCGACAAAAGGCAACCAGGACAAAGCGACAACGGTGACGAACAGCACGATGAGCAGGAGCGCTTCGTGAATCTCTTCGTTGAGTAGTTTGCGGCCCGCCAGACGTGGTTCAATGACGGCGTGTTTCGGCAAACAGGTCCGCAGAAGAATCAGGCGCAACACACTCACCGCGATCAACAACCTGAGCAGCTTGAATCCACCCGCAGTCGATCCGACACT